>JADHLJ010000154.1 GCA_016780745.1 Alphaproteobacteria bacterium
ACCATCGCGGTAACCGAGGATCAGGCCAGCACATTGCTGAAGTTATTGGACGTGCTCGACGAATGTGACGATGTCCAGACGGTCTCGGCGAATTTCGATATCGCCGACGAAATTCTCGCGAAACTAACGGCCTAGCGGAGCCGGCAATGGCGAACCACGCCGTGACGCGTTACCTGGGGCTGGACCCTGGCCTCAGGCGGACCGGCTGGGGCGTGATCGACAGCGCCGGTAGTCGGCTGGCGCATGTTGCCAACGGGGTCATCGGATCGGACGGCGACAAGTCGATCGCCGAACGCCTGGTGGAGTTGCATTCCGGCGTGCTGGAAATAATCGAGCGCTACCGACCCGACGCGGCGGCGGTCGAGGAGACCTTCGTGAACAAAAACCCAGAATCGACCCTAAAGCTCGGACTGGCGCGCGGCGCGATATTGTTGGCGCCGGCGCTTCAGGGCTTGCCGGTTTCGGAATACGCGCCCAACCGGGTGAAAAAGTCCGTGGTCGGGGCGGGGCACGCGGACAAGGATCAGGTTCAGCTGATGGTCGGCAAGCTTCTACCCGGTGTCGCCTTCGCCAATGCCGACGCCGCCGATGCCCTGGCGGTCGCGATCTGTCACGCGCATTTCGCGCAGACCCATCGCTCGATCGGCATGGCCCCACCGCCGAAAAGCCGCAAGGCCGCCGCCGGCGGTGGCATGCAGCGGGCGATCGCCGCCGCTTTGGCGAAGGAGGTTGGACAATGATCGCCAAGCTGAAAGGCATCCTGGACAGTCATCGCGAGGACGGGGCGATCATTGATGTCGGCGGCGTCGGTTATCTGATTTTCGGCTCCTCGCGCACCCTTGGACAATTGGGCAATCCGGGTGATCCAGTCTCGGTCCATGTCGAGACCCATGTCCGCGAGGACCACATCCATCTCTACGGATTTACCAGCGAGGCCGAGCGGCGCTGGTTTCAGGTGCTGCAAACCGTGCAAGGCGTTGGCGCCAAGGCGGCCCTCGCGATCCTTTCGGCGCTGTCGCCGGATGAGGTCATGCAGGCGGTCGCGGCTCAGGACAAGACCATGCTCACCCGCGCCGATGGTGTCGGGCCCAAGCTCGCGACCCGCATTGTCAACGAGTTGAAGGACAAGGCGGCCGGGTTCTCGTTGGGGGCAGAGCTCGCGGCGACGAAACCCGGCTCCACCGCGCCGGCCTCGCCGATAAATGGCGGACCGATCGAGGATGCGGTGTCCGCCCTGGTTAATCTCGGCTATGGCCGCTCGGACGCCTATGGGGCCGTGGTCGCGGCGAGCCGGTCGCTTGGCGAGGACGCGGCGCTTGACCGGCTGATCTCCACCAGCCTCAGGGAGTTGGCGTCTTGAGCCTGGGCGATGATCGCGAGATGGGGGCGGAGCGGCTGATCGACGCCGAGCAGGCTCCGACGGATCGGCAGGACAATACCTTGCGTCCTCAGGCTCTCGAGGAATTTGTGGGTCAGCGCCAACTCCGCGAGAATCTGAAGGTTTTCATCGAGGCCGCGAGAGGTCGCCAGGAAGCGCTTGATCACGTGCTGTTTCACGGCCCGCCCGGGCTCGGCAAGACGACGCTCTCGCAGATCGTGGCTCGCGAGCTTGGGGTAGGCTTCCGAATGACCTCCGGCCCGACCATCGCCAAGGCCGGAGATCTCGCGGCGCTGCTGACCAATCTGGAAGCGCGCGATGTGTTGTTCATCGACGAAATCCATCGTCTGAACCCGGCGGTTGAGGAAGTCCTGTACCCGGCGATGGAGGATTTTCAGCTCGATCTGATCATCGGCGAGGGGCCGGCGGCGCGCTCGCTCCGCATTGATCTGGCGCCCTTTACCTTGATCGCCGCGACGACCCGGTCGGGCCTGATCACCACGCCCCTTCGCGAGCGGTTCGGCATCCCCCTGCGCCTGCAATTTTACACGCCTGAGGAGTTGCGGCGCATCGTGCTCCGCGGCGCCGGCTTGCTTGGAATGGATCTGACCGAGGATGGGGCGGACGAAATCGCCCGGCGCTCACGGGGCACACCTCGGGTCGCGGGCCGATTGTTGCGTCGGGTGCGAGACTTCGCCGGAGTCGCGGGCACCGCGAACGTTGATGCCGCCGCCGCCGACGCGGCGCTAAACCGGCTGGATATCGATAGCCGTGGCTTGGACGCGATGGACCGCCGCTATCTCGCTTGTATCGCCGAGAATTATGGCGGCGGGCCAGTGGGGGCGGAAACCCTGGCCGCTGCTCTCTCCGAACAGCGGGACGTAATCGAAGAGGTCATTGAGCCTTATCTCTTGCAACAGGGGTTGATCGGGCGAACTCCCCGCGGCCGGGTACTGTCCACCGCCGCTTATCGTTATATGGGAATCCCGGAACCGCGCGGGGTCGGCCAAATGGATCTGCTCCCCGAGGCGGCGGAGGAACTGGCCGATGATGGCGCTTGATGGTCCGTCACCTAGCTCCGGACAATGGCGCGAGGGCACGCACGTGTTTCGCGTCCGGATCTACTACGAGGACACCGATGCCGGCGGGATCGTTTATCACGCGAATTACCTCAACTTCGCGGAACGGGCGCGGACCGAGATGCTGCGGCTGGTTGGCGCGGAGCAGGACGAGATGCGGCGCGAGGAGGGGGTGGGCTTCACGGTCCGCCATTGCGAGATCGATTTCAAGGCGCCGGCGCGGCTCGATGATCTGCTTGAGGTCCGCACGGTGCTGGGAGAGGCGCGGGGTGCCAGGGTTTTCGCGGTTCAGAGCCTGCATCAAGTCACGGGCGCCGAGGTCGATCCGGATTGGATTGTCAAACTGGATATGACGCTCGCCTGCGTCAACAACAAGGGGCGGCCGACGCGGCTGCCGGAACGAGTACGCGCGGCCTTCACCGCCGTGTCGCAAACCCAATAGCGGGAGGAGACGGGACGTCTCATGGAACAAAGTATTGTCGATAGCGTACAGCTTGCCGGGTCCGCGAACACCGATCTAAGTATTATGGGGCTGTTTCTCGCCGCCGATCCGATCGTGAAGACGGTGATCGTCGGGCTCATGCTGGCATCGGTTTGGACCTGGGCGATCATCATCGACAAGGTTCTAAAAATACGCCGGCTCAAAAGCCGCGCCCGTGCCTTCGAGGACAGCTTTTGGTCGGGGGGATCGCTCGAGGATCTCTATGATCGGATCGGTAGCGCGCCGCCGGACCCGATGTCGGCGATCTTCGCGGCGGCGATGCGCGAATGGCGCCGCTCCGCAGCCAAGGGTTTGGTCTCCAAGGGCGAGGAAGTCCGCGCTAGCCTCAGGGTTCGGGTCGAGCAAATCATGTCGCTGACCATCGGCCGCGAGATGGAGTCCCTGGAGCGGAACATGTCTTTCCTGGCTTCGGTCGGGTCGACCGCGCCGTTCGTCGGGCTGTTCGGGACCGTCTGGGGCATCATGGATGCCTTTCAATCGATCGCGGCGACCAAGTCAACCTCGCTCTCGGTGGTCGCGCCGGGTATCGCGGAGGCCTTGTTCGCCACCGCGCTGGGTCTCATCGCGGCCATTCCGGCGGTGGTCGCCTATAACAAGATCAGCCACGACCTCGACCGTTTCGCGCAGCGCCTTGAAGGATTTTCCGGCGAGTTCATCTCGATCTTGTCGCGGCAGCTCGACGAGGGGGCCTAGGTCATGGCTGCCCAACCGATGCGATCGCGCGGTGGCGCGGGACGTCGCCGATATCGCCCGGTAAGCGAGATCAACGTCACGCCCTTCGTCGATGTGATGCTTGTTCTGCTGGTGGTTTTCATGGTGACCGCGCCGCTTCTGGTGCTCGGCGTGCCGGTTCAACTTCCCAAGGTCGGCAAGGAATTCATCATCGCCGACGAAGATCAGCCGCTGAATGTCGAAGTGGACCAGGACAAGCGGGTCTATCTGAACAAGACCGAGATCACCCTGGCGACCTTGACCGCGAAGCTTCAGGGCGTTCGAAACGCCAACCCGGACGTGAAGGTGCATCTGCGCGCCGATGCCCGCTTGAACTACGGCGCGGTGGCGGTGGTCGCGGGCGAGATCCGCAATGCCGGCATTCAAGTGATCGCGCTCCGCACCGATCTTGCCTCCAAGCAGCGCGAGATCGAGGCCTTCCCGGAGGCGGTCACCGCGCCGACCGCCGGCTCGTCAACCAACAGCACGCAACCCGGAGGCGGATGAGCGACCATGCGGCTTGGCGCCACCTTGTCGGTCGGCCTGCACGCGGCGGTTATCGCGTTTGCCTGGTTCGGCTTGCCTCACATACGTTCGGAACCGCCGGAGCTTGACGATATCGTCTTCGTCAAGCTCGCGGATCTGGGCGAGGTGACGAACGTGCCGCCGGAATCCCAGAAACCGGTCCGCGAGGAGCCGAAGCCCGAGCCCAAGCCGGAGCCTCCCAAGGCTAAGCCGAAGCCGAAGCCGCCCCCTCCGCCCCCGCAATCGGCGGCGATTCCTCCGCCCCCGCCAACACCCGCGCCGGTGGCGAAACCCGAACCCAAACCCGAGCCCGCCGCCGTTGCGGTGCCCGAAAAGCCGGCTCCCAAGCCGGCTCCGAAGCCTAAACCAGCGCCGAAACCGGCCGCCGTGGCCCCGAAACCCGTGCCGCGGCCGGCCCCGCGCCCGGTCGCGCCGCCTCCGCCCAAGCCGGTGGCCAAGGCACCGGAGAAACCGAAAAAGCCGCCGGCGGAGAAGAAATTCTCAAGTCTGCTGAAAGACTTGAAAACGGAACCGCCGAAACCCACCGCGCCGGTAGAGCCGAAGAAGAGCCTGGTGGAGCGCGCCCGCGAGGCGGCGCGCAATCAGAGTACCCGTGACTTCGATCCGGACGCCGCCGTGACGGTGAGCGAAATTCAAGCCGTTCGTCAACAATTGGCGCAGTGCTGGAACGTCGCCGCCGGCGCGCGTCGGGCCGATGCCCTGGCGGTGGAAATCGAAATGGTGATGAACCAGGACGCGACGGTGCGTCAGGCCCGGGTGGTCGACGCGGCGCGGATGAATTCGGACCCCTATTACCGGGCGGCCGCGGAAAGCGCGCTGCGGGCGCTTGGCCATCCCGACTGTATTCCCCTGAAGTTACCGCTGGACAAGTACGAGGTCTGGAAAAACTTCACCTTCAACTTCGATCCCAGCAAGATGTTGCAGTGATGTCTGGAGCAAAACCAATGACACGTCACATCCGGCTTGGCCGGTGGTTAACCGCCCTCTTTCTCGTTGTCGGACTTTTACAGGTCGGAGGCGCGGGTCTTCGACCGGCGAACGCCGAATTGCGCATCGACGTCACCCAGGGGCGCGCGGACCCGATGCCGATCGCGGTGGGCGATTTTTCGGCATCGGAGACGGCATCGGCCCAGATCGGCCGCGACATGGCCGGCGTGATCTCCGCGAACCTGCAACGATCCGGCCTATTCGCGCCGATCGACCAGGCTTCATTCATCCAGGCTCCGGGATCGCTCGGTGTGCTCCCGAAATTTGCCGATTGGCGGGTTCTGAACGCCCAGGCCTTGGTGCAAGGCGCGGTTACCGTGCAAGGCGACGGGCGATTGCGGGTCGAATTCCGGCTTTGGGATATCTTCGCCGAACAGCAGATGGTCGGCAGCGCCTATTTCACGGTTCCGGCGAACTGGCGGCGGGTCGCGCATATCATCTCGGACGTCATCTACAAGCGGGTTACAGGCGAAGATGGCTACTTTGATACCCGCCTTGTTTATATCGCCGAGAGCGGGCCGCCGGATCGGCGGGTCAAGCGGCTGGCGATCATGGATCAAGACGGCGCCAATCACCGCTTCCTTACCGATGGCTCGGATCTTGTGCTGACCCCGAGGTTCTCTCCGACGACCCAGGAGATCACCTATCTCGCCTATTACAACAACAAACCCAGGGTCTATATCTTCAACATCGATACCGGCCAGCAGGAGGTCCTGGGCGATTTTCCGGGGATGACCTTCGCGCCCCGCTTCTCGCCGGACGGCGCCAAGGTGATCATGAGTCTGGCGCGCAACGGAATCACCGACGTTTTCACGATGGACCTCGCGACCCGGCGGGTGACGCGATTGACCGATAGTCCGTCGATCGACACATCGCCGACCTTCTCGCCGGACGGTCGACGTATAGTGTTCAATTCCGACCGTGGCGGCTCGCAACAGCTCTACGTCATGGATGGCGACGGTGCGAACGTGAAGCGGATCAGCTTCGGCAAGGGACGATACGCGACACCGGTATGGTCGCCTCGCGGGGATTTGATCGCCTTCACGAAAATTAGCGGTGGGCGCTTTTATATCGGGGTTATGCGGCCTGACGGATCCGGCGAAAGACTGCTTACCGACGGGTATCTGGTCGAGGCGCCGACCTGGGCGCCGAACGGTCGGGTGTTGATTTATTTCAAGCAAACACCCAGCGATAAAAGCGGTCGTGGCGGCAGCGTGAAGCTCTATTCCATCGATCTGACCGGCTATAACGAGCGCGAGGTGGTGACGCCGCTGGATGGGTCCGACCCCGCCTGGTCACCGTTGATTCCGTGAATTTGGGAAAATATTCACCAAATCGTAAGGATTACAGGGTATATTTGGGTGTTTTATCGTGCCGGTGTCTGATACAAGGGCCGCGACCGTGGTCCTCTCGCGCGCAAGCGTGACCCTTGGCATCGCGGAAGAAATCTCCATCGCCATCCGGAGGGGTGTGTAAATGCGTTTCAAGATTTTGAGTATCTTCGCGGCCACCATGTTGTTGGCGGCGTGCGCCCAGGACGCCCAGGACGGCGGAAACAATTCGGGCGACGGCGCCAAGGTTCAGCCTGTCAACCAACCACAAACGGCGACGGCGC
Source organism: Alphaproteobacteria bacterium (assembly GCA_016780745.1). Classification (GTDB taxonomy): domain Bacteria; phylum Pseudomonadota; class Alphaproteobacteria; order Thalassobaculales; family Thalassobaculaceae; genus JADHLJ01. The sequence goes on from JADHLJ010000154.1 coordinate 6,819, forward strand.
CCAGTCAGCCGGTCGTGGCGCGGCCCGAGCCGGGATCGAAGGAAGAATTCGTCGCCGAGGTTGGCGACCGGATTTTCTTCGGCTTCGACAAGTCCGATCTTTCCTCGGACGCGCAGGCGACCCTGGATCGACAGGCCGCCTGGTTGAATAAGTATCCGAGCGCCCGAGTGGCGATCGAGGGCCACTGCGATGAGCGTGGGACTCGTGAGTACAACTTGGCGCTGGGTGAGCGTCGGGCGTCGGCGGTGCGTGACTATCTCGTTGCCCGCGGCATTGACGCGAGCCGGATCGACACCATCAGCTACGGCAAGGAACGGCCGGTTGCCTTTGGTGGCGACGAGACCGCCTGGTCGCAGAATCGCCGGGGCGTGACCGTTATCAACTAACTCGACGTTTCGGAGGCCCAAAAGGGTTTCCATGACGCCGGTTTGGCCAATCTGGCTGAACCGGCGTCTTATTTTTGCCGCAAGAGTGTCGCAGGATAAGGATGGGCGGGGAGTTCCAGGCTCCCTCGTGGGTGACGGGAGAGGCATGATGTTAAAGAGGTTTGGTTTGCCCGCCAGGATTTGGCCCATCTCGGGGCGCGCTGGTTTGTTTTCGGTCTTGGTGGTCGCCGGGCTCATGGTCGTGCCGGTGGTGATGGACGGTGCCGCTAACGCGCAATCCAACAACGACGTGGCGAACCGAATCTCGCGCCTGGAATCGGAAATCCGAGATTTGCAACGACATCTGTTCGCCGGCAAATCCAATCCGGCGTCCGTGGTCTCCTCGACCGCGGTTCAAGAGACATCCTTGAAGCAAAGCCCAGAGGACGCGGCGGCGGCATCGAGCATGGCCGCCCGTGCCGAGATCCGCCTTCAGCAGCTCGAGGCGCAAATGCGCAACCTCACCGGTAAGGTCGAGGAACTCGATTTCAAGATGACTCAAGCGATCGGGCGCATGGATACCCTAGTCGCTGACTTGGATCGGCGGTTTGATGCGCTTGAGGGTCGCGGCCCAGCCGTTGGGGCGACCGCTGGGCAATCGATATCCGGTGGAGTGGCGGCGACTGCCACGACGGATAATACAGGGGCCGCTGGTGGCTCGGATGGCAAGAAGCCCGGGGTTTTAGGATATCTCAACGAGAGCGATCTTCGCGACATTGAGTCCGGTCGTCGGGAAGATCAAGCGACCACTGGGGTGGCGGATACTCAACAATCTTCGATTCCCCAAGCGACCGCGGCCCCACCAACCACCCAGGCAGCGACCGGCCCAGTGCTTCCCGAGGGCGATGCCGCGTCTCGATACAAACATGCTTTCTCGTATTTGATGCGGCACGACTACGACACCGCCGAGATTGCGTTTCGCGAATTCGTCGATGGTCATGGCGATGATCCGCTTGCCGGGAACGCCATGTACTGGCTCGGCGAAACCTACTATGTACGTGAGATGTTCGCGGAGTCGGCAGTGACCTTCGCCGAGGGCTACGAGAGATATCCCGGTAGCCCGAAGACGGCGGACAATCTCTTGAAATTGAGTTTCTCGCTAGCGCGTCTCAATCGGGTCGAAGATGCTTGTGTCGCACTGGCGCAATTATCGGATGAGTTTCCCAACGCCTCCTCGACGATCAAACGGCGTGCCCTGACCGAGGGTAGAAGGATCGGTTGCAAGGGATAGGTCGTGCCGCGCGATCGCATCGACGCCTCCTTGATCGCATCACCGCTGGAGGGCCGGGAATTCGCCGACTTGATGGCGGCGTGCGTTGAGGTGGGCTCGTCGCGGGGAATCGCGGTCGGCGTCTCGGGCGGTGCCGATAGCATGGCGTTGGTCTTGTTGGCGGATCGTTGGGCGCGCGACCGGGGCATCAAGCTTACGGCGCTTACCGTCGACCATGGTTTACGCGAGGCCGCCGCCACTGAAGCGGCTCGCGTGGCCGGTTGGCTTGATCTGCACGGGATCGCGCACCAGACGCTTCGGATTTCGTGCCCGCGACCAGGGGCGGGTGTACAACGTGCCGCGCGAGCCTGGCGCTTCGCGGCATTTGATGCGTGGTGCCGCGACAATGACGCCGGACCAATTCTGTTAGCCCATACGCGCGAGGATCAGGCGGAAACGCTGTGGTTGCGTATAGCCGCCGATAGCGGTCCGGACGGGTTGGCCGCCATGCGTCCTCATGCCCGGGTTCGCGGGCTTGAGATCGCGCGACCGCTATTGTCGGTGCCGAAACGGCGTCTGATCGCGACATGTCGAGCGCGCGGTCAAGCGTGGATCGAGGATCCGAGCAATCGGGACCTACGATACACGCGAGTCCAGCTGCGAAACATGGCTCCGCGCCTGTCCGATAGCGGACTGAACGCGAGCGTGGCGGCACGCGTGACCAGTGCAATGACGATCGCGCGCGCCGCGATGGACCGTCAATGCGCGACTTTTCTAAAACGACATGGCGGTGTCTCGCCGACTGGCGTGGCCTGGTTTAATAACCGCCCGTTCAAACGGTTACCTTGCTCGTTCCAGCATTTCCTGCTCTCGAGATTGACCCGCGCCATCGGCGGCGCCGAGCTGCCGCCGCGACGCGCGCGGGTGGAGCGTTTGGCCGAGGTATTGCGCGACGGAGAAGATAATTGCGCCAGGACCTTGGCCGGATGCATTGTCTCGCGGCATCGTGATGGCAAGGTTTGGGTGTTCCGAGAGCCTGAAAAAACGGCGGCTTCAGTATTGTTGAAATCCTCCAGGCCGAGCCGCTGGGATAATAGATTCGAGGTGATTGGGCGGGCCGTGGGCTCCGATATGTTGGGGGCGCTAGGCGACGCCGGGTGGCGTTGGCTAAAGCGCTATCATAGCGAGGCTCTCATCACGCTTGGGCTCGATAAGCTCCCGCACGGCGCGCGTTTGTCGATTCCGGTGATACATGAACTTGACGGAACGGTCTCGGTCCCCCACTTTGTGATGGGAGACGGTGTGCGATGCGGCATTCCCGGTTCACTTGTCGTGGGTTTTTGCCCAGATGACCAGTGGATTTGGCCTCTGATCGCGCCGTTGGACGCGGGTTAAAGATCGGGAAATGGCTCGCGGGCGCTTCCGATTAAATTTTGGGCTTTTCCCTGGACCGTTACCGAGGATGGTTGTGTGAACAACTTCGGCAAGAATTTAGCGCTTTGGATCATCATCGGCGTATTGCTGGTGGCGCTGTTCAATCTATTCCAGAACACCTCGAGCCGGAGCGGGTATTCCAGCTTGGCGTTCTCGGATTTCCTTGGCGAGGTGGAGCGTGGACGCGTCAGTGAAGTCACGATCCAAGGTAACACCATCCAGGGCCATTTCTCGGATGGTCGGGCGTTCTCGACCTACGCGCCGAGTGACCCAGGACTGGTAGACCGTCTGAAGGAAGGTGGCGTGCGGATTTCCGCCGCCCCGCCGGAAGAGGGTATGTCCGGCCTGTTCGGGGTCTTGATTTCCTGGTTCCCGATGCTGTTGTTCATCGGTGTGTGGATCTTCTTCATGCGCCAGATGCAGGGTGGCGGCGGCAAGGCCATGGGCTTTGGCAAGAGTAAGGCCCGGTTGCTGACCGAGAAGGTCGGACGCGTGACCTTCGACGATGTCGCGGACATCGACGAGGCGAAGACCGAGCTTGAGGAAATCGTCGAATTCCTGAAGGACCCACAGAAATTTCAACGCCTCGGC
>JADHLJ010000155.1 GCA_016780745.1 Alphaproteobacteria bacterium
AGCATTGACTTACCCGCCCCGGGTGGTCCCATCATCAGCAAATTGTGACCGCCCGCGGCGGCGACCTCGATTGCGCGTTTGGCCGATTCCTGACCCTTGATATCCCTCAGGTCCGGATAATTCGGCTCATCAATCGCCAGGGAACTCGATGGCGGGGTCAAGATCTGGGTGCCTTTGAAATGATTGATGAGCGCCATCAGATCAGTCGGAGCCAGGACCTCGACCCGCCCCGCCCAGGCGGCCTCCGGACCCGACGCTGCGGGACAGATGATCCCGCGTCCGCGCGCCGACGCGCCGATCGCCGCCGGCAAAACCCCCGCCACCGCCGTAAGCCGGCCATCCAGCGCCAACTCGCCCAACGCGCAAAATCCCGACAAGTCTTCTTCGGAAATCACCCCCATCGCCGCCAGAATCCCTAGCGCGATCGGCAGGTCATAGTGGCTGCCTTCCTTGATCACATCGGCGGGCGCCAGATTGACGGTGATGCGTTGCGGTGGAAACGCGAGTCCGAGGGATGCCAACGCCGAGCGCACCCGATCCTTGCTCTCGTCCACCGCCTTCGCGGGCAGACCGACGATGTTAACCGCCGGCATGGTATTGGCGATATGCACCTGCACATCGATCTCAAGGGTTTCAATGCCTCTAAAGGCAACCGTGTTTACGCGCGCGACCATGCCCACTCTCCCGGGGTTCCGTCCAAAGACGTTGCATCCAGGGGGGTTATGGACGGTGGAGATTGCTTTTTCGGATCTCGGGAGCGGTAGCCTCGGTCCGCGCGACCAAATTACTTCTCGGTCTTGAGCCCGCGCGCATCCGCGAATGACCCCGCCGCTAGGGTCACTTCATCCAACGAAGCCGATGTTAAATCGGCATGATCGAACACCGTATTTTCCAGCAACGCGCCGGCGAAATCGGCCTTTTGCAACTTCGCGCCAACAAGTTTCGCGCCACGCAGATCCGTCGGCCATTCCCGCAGAACCTCAAGGGTTCGAGGACGCAAAATCGCGATACGCGACAACCGGGCAGAGGTCAGCGACGCACCGGAAAGATCCGCGTCCTTGAAACTCGCGCCCCTCAAATCAGAGCGGGAAAGGTCGGCCTGCTGCAGATTGGACCCACCGAAATTGGTGAACCTGAGGGTGCATCCCCGGAGCTTGGTGCCTTCCAGGTTGGCGTTGGATAGATCCGCGGCACTCAACTCGATGCCTGAGAGATCCAGACCGGCCAGATTCTTGCCACGAAGGTCCGCCCGCGCGCCGGATTTTCCCGAGGAACTGATGAAATTGAAATGCGAGATCAATTGATACCGGATGTCGTCCGGCATGTTGTCCATGCCCGCCGCCAGGCGACAGTCCGAAATATCGGCATTCACCAAATTAGCGCCGTCTAGATTGCAGGACCGAAGATCGGCGCCGTGAAGGTCCACATCCTCCAGGGTCGCGGAGCCGAGATTTGCGCCCTGTAGATTGGCTCCCGCGAGATTCGCGCCTATGAAAGCACATTTGGAAAGATCGGCGTGGTGCAGGTTGGCGCCCTCGAGATTGGCGTCCAGAAATTTCGCGCCGGACGCGATCGTCCCGGAGAGATTGGCGCCACTCAAATCGGTTCGGACCAAATTCGAATCCGACAGATCGCTGTTCTGAAGGTCGGTTACCTGTTGGATCGAATGGTAGACGTCGGTCAACTCCATGGGACGCATATCCGCGTCGGTCAGGTCCGCCGCCATAAGCTTGCAATTCGCCAGAGACGCGCCGCGAAGGTTCGCGCCGACAAGTTTGCTCGCCGAAAGGTCGGCGTGACTCAATCGCACCGTAAGCATCTGGGCATCGGACAGATCCGCGCCCGCGAAAACCGCGCGCTGCAGATTCGCGCCGGCCAACAAGGCCTGGCGGAGATCAACACCGGGAAGTTCGACACCACGAAGGTCCTGATTCCGAAGATCGGCGATCTCGCCGCCGGGATAGCGACGCAGGAACGCCTCGTGCTTGGCGACGACCTTGCTTAGTCGATCATTCGCGGATTCCTCGACCATTCCCTGCCCCCACGCGATGACGGCAACGTCGACGCGTTAAAGAACCTGGCACCGCCCAGCGGAACGCGTTGGTGGCGCAATGCGCGAGCCCGCCACGCGGGCACCTGACCCGACCCGGCGAAGAATAGGCCACTGTGAAATTAAGTCAAGTTTCTCAATGAATTAGAGAAAGTGCTGGTAATTCAAGACCCAAAGCTTATTCGAGATTCGATTACTCGCTGGGACGTCGCAACATCCCGCCCAAACGTCTGCCGCCGAGAACGTGAATGTGCAGATGAGGGACTTCCTGGATGCCGTCCGGTCCGTTATTCGAGATGATCCTGAAACCGGGATCCTCGACCTCCATAAGTCGCGCGACTTTCGCGACTCCCTGGACCAACGCCGCCTGTTCCTCGGCGCTCGCTTCGGTGCCGAACACGGCCATGTTCTCATACGGTCCCTTCGGAATCACCAGCACATGCACCGGCGCCTGGGGATTGATATCGTGGAAAGCCAGGACGTGCTCATCCTCGTAAACCGTGTTGTTGGGGATCTCGCCCCGCAGGATCTTCGCGAAGATATTCTCTGGATCGTAAGCCACGGCCTAGCCCTCTCCCTCTTGAGCATTCCTTGCCCGGTTCGCCTTTTCCTCCAGACCGGATGTCCCGGCCCGTCGCGACAGCTCATCCCATACGTCCTGGGGATCGACCCCCGCGTCGGCCCATAGAACCAGGAGATGGTATAGTAGATCCGCGCTCTCGGCGGTCAGACCCTGTTTCGAGCCGGCCAGCGCTTCCACCACCGTTTCCACCGCTTCCTCACCGACCTTGCGCGCGATCACCGGCGTTCCTCGGTCAAGAAGCCGCGCGGTATAGGACGCATCGGGATCGCCATCCCGACGACTGGCAATCACCTGAAACAGCTCGTCGATGGCATGGGTCATTCGTGCGGCCTCACGGGGATACCGGCCTCGGCCATGCGGGCCTTGGCGTCGGCGATACGAAACTGCCCAAAATGAAACACCGAGGCGGCCAACACCGCCGACGCGCCGCCCTCGGTCACGCCCTCGGCGAAATGATCCAGGGTCCCGACCCCTCCGGACGCGATAACCGGCACCGACACCGCGTCCGAGATTGCTCGGGTGAGCGGTAGATCGAATCCGCTTTTGGTTCCGTCGCGATCCATCGATGTCAGCAAGATCTCGCCGGCGCCATATTCCACCATCCGCTGGGCCCAGACCACGGCGTCGATCCCGGTTTCCCGGCGCCCGCCATGCGTAAACACCTCGAACTTGCCGGGCCCGACGCTCTTGGCGTCAATCGCGACGACGATGCATTGGGTGCCGAATTTGCGCGCCGCCTCGCGCACGAATTCCGGACGATGCACGGCCGCGGTGTTGATCGAAACCTTGTCGGCGCCGGCCAAAAGGAGCTTGCGGATATCCTCCACCGCGCGCACGCCGCCGCCAACCGTAAGCGGCATGAAGCATTGCTCGGCGGTTTTCGCGACGACATCGAACAAGGTATCGCGATTATCACTGCTCGCCGTGATGTCGAGGAAAGTCAGCTCGTCCGCGCCCTCGGAATCATAGACCCGGGCTTGCTCGACTGGATCGCCCGCATCAACCAGATCCAGAAAATTGACGCCCTTCACCACCCGTCCGTCCTTAACGTCGAGGCAGGGAATGACCCTCACGGTCAACATGATGGTTCCGCCATCTCGGCGCCCGCCAGAATTTTCAGACCCTCGGCGAGATCAAGACGTCCGTCATAGATCGATCGGCCGCAAATCACCCCGGCGATCCCGCTCTCGGCGCGCTCTCGTAGCGCGATCAGATCAGCGGACGAGGAAACACCTCCCGACGCGATGACCGGCGTCGAGATCGCCGAGGCCAAATCCGCCGTCGCCTCGACATTCACCCCGACCAAGGCGCCATCGCGGTCGATATCGGTGAAAATAATCGCCGCGACCCCGCAATCCTCGAAGCGTCTCGCGAGATCCAAAGTCGACACGGACGAGGTTTCGGCCCATCCCTCGGCCGCGACCATGCCGCCGCGCGCGTCAATACCGACGGCGACCCGATCCGGGAAATGTCGGCATCCCTCGATCACCAGATCCGGGTCGCGAAGCGCCGCCGTCCCGAGAATGACCCTGGCAATGCCGCGATCGAGCCACGCCTCGATGCCCGCCATGTCGCGGATACCACCGCCGAGTTGCACGGGAACGCCGGCGGCGAGGATCGATTCGACGGCCATCCCGTTGACCGAACGCCCGGCGAACGCGCCATCCAGGTCAACCACGTGGATCCAGGCGCAACCCGCGTCGCGAAACATCGCCGCCTGCGCGCCGGGATCATCGTTATAGACCGTGGCGCTGTCCATCTCGCCCTTGAGAAGACGCACGCAGGCACCGCCCTTAAGGTCAATCGCTGGATAGAGAATCACGAAGCCGATCCATCCATTTCCGAGTTTGGAACCAAGGTCTTGTAGTAAAAATGCCCCGCCACGTCTCGACCGCCGACCCGTGCGTAATGAGGGTGTGAGCCAAAGCGGACATAACCAAGGCGCTCGTACAGACGGATAGCGGCGATTTGGGTTTCTCGCACGTCAAGATTCAGCACCTGGAAACCCGACGCGCGGGCGTGCTCTTCCGCCGCTTCAATCAATTTGGCGGAGAGGCCATGACCCCGGGCCCAGGGGGCGACGAAGTTCGTCGTCAAGTTGCAGGCGAAGCTTTGCGCCTCGTTATTTCGAGTGGGGACCAGGATCTGACAGGAGCCGGCAATCACCCCGTCCAGACGCCCGACAAGGAGGTGCCGTTCGGGAATCAAGATCACGCCGCGCCAATAGGACTCTAGAACGTCGTGATCCGGCGGGTTGAGCCAACCAAAACCGCCGCCATCGCGGATTGCCGCCTCGGCGGCGTCGCAAATGTCGTTCAGATCGGCGGTGTTCAAGCGATCAACGAGATCCACGCGGATATCCGGTGGGGAGATTGATGAATTATCGGAATTCATAACTGTCTCCCTCAGGGACGCCAGGCAAGGAAATTGCCAATAAGCCGCAATCCCGGCGCCTGACTTTTTTCCGGATGAAATTGGGTGCCGACAATGTTATCGCGGCCAACCATGGCGGTCACGGCCTGACCATGATCGGTCGTGGCTTTAACGTCTCCCGAAGAATTCGCGACGAGATGAAATCCGTGGACGAAATAGACGTAAGACCCACTCTCAACTCCCGCCAACACCGGGTGTTCCGGCTTCTCGATGGCAAGTTGATTCCATCCCATATGGGGGATTTTCAAACGTTTACCATCCCTATCGGACGCCGGATCAAGCGCCACCACGCGGCCCGAAAGCCATCCCAAGCCAGGCGTAACCTCGTGCTCGTGGCCACTATCGGCCATCAATTGCATGCCAACGCATATACCGAGAAAAGGTTTCCCGGCGCCGATAACGTGGTGCTCGAGCGCCTCGCGCATGCCGTCAACGCCGCGCAGACCCGCCATGCAATCGGCGAAGGCGCCGACGCCGGGCAAGACGATATGGTCGGCGCGTTGGAGCGCGTCCGGGTCCGACGTCACGACAACCTCCGGCGTACCGTCAACGCGCGCCGCCGCCCAGGCGAAGGCTTTCGCCGCGGATCTCAGGTTGCCGGAGCCATAGTCTATGATCGCGACCGTCATGATCGCGTCACGCCCCGGCTCCGCCGGCGCCGGGCTCACCGCCGAGCGTTCCCTTGGTGGAGGGCACGGACCCGGCCATGCGTGCGTCGATGGTCACCGCCTGGCGCAACGCCCGGGCGAGTGCCTTGTAACAGGACTCGACGATATGATGGGTGTTCTCGCCATATATGTTCCGGACATGCAGAGTGATCCCGGCGGACTGAGCGAAGGCCTGGAACCACTCCTTGAAAAGCTCGGTATCCATGTCACCGAGCTTGGCCTGGGGCATCGTCACATTCCAAACGAGATAGGGACGCCCGGAGATGTCCAGGGATACCTCGGTCAGCGTCTCGTCCATGGGAATGCTGGCGGCGCCGTATCGGGTTATCCCAACCCGCGCGCCCAGCGCCTTACGCACCGCCTCGCCCACCACATAGCCGGAATCCTCGGTGGTGTGGTGAAAATCGATGTGCAGGTCACCATCGGCGCGCAGCGTCAGATCAATGAGCGAATGCCGGGAAAGTTGTTCCAGCATGTGATCGAGAAAACCGATCCCGGTGGCGACATCGTATTTTCCGGTGCCATCAAGGTTGACGTCGGCGTTAATCCGCGTCTCTTTGGTGACGCGTTCAATGGTGGCGGTGCGCTGGTCAGTCATGATCATTCATCCCGTCGCTTCGGCGCGCTATGTAACAGGAACAACGGTTGCTGGCCAGCCCGGCCAGAGGCCATGACCCGGCGCGACGCGTCGTCTTGATAAGAATGCGTGAAACCCCACATGACCCGGATCATCGCGGAAATGACGAGGCCGGTCGCGGCGTTGGAGCCGGCGGCGAGTGATTGGATAGACCATGAGTGAACGCGACTCCACCTGGCATGGAACCACGATCCTGTCGGTCCGTAAGAACGGCAAGATCGTTATCGCCGGCGACGGACAGGTGACCCTCGGCAGCACCGTGATCAAGAGCCAGGCGCGCAAGGTCCGCCGGCTATCGAGCGGCAATGTCATCGCCGGTTTCGCCGGCGCCACCGCCGACGCCTTCACCTTGTTCGAACGGCTGGAAGCCAAGCTCGAACAACATCCCGCGCAGCTAACGCGCGCCTGTGTCGAGCTTGCCAAGGACTGGCGGACGGATCGATATCTGCGGCGGCTGGAAGCGATGATGGCGGTGGCGGACGAGGACACCTCGCTTATCCTATCCGGCACAGGCGACGTTCTTGAACCCGAGGATGGATTGATCGGCATTGGCTCCGGCGGTGCCTTCGCGCTTTCGGCGGCCCGCGCGCTCATCGATCGCGACGACATGGACAGCGAGGAAATCGCGCGGCGCGCCATGAAGATCGCCGCCGATATCTGCATCTACACCAACGAAAATGTAACCATCGAGTCGCTCTGAGCGGCTCCCGTCTGGATATTCAAATGACCGCCTTCAGTCCTCGAGAGATTGTCTCCGAACTCGACCGCTTCATCGTGGGTCAAAACGACGCCAAGCGCGCGGTCGCGATCGCGCTCCGTAACCGCTGGCGCCGTCAGCAACTCCCCGACACGATCCGCGAGGAGGTGCAGCCGAAGAACATTCTGATGATCGGCCCGACCGGCGTCGGCAAGACCGAGATCGCCCGCCGTCTGGCTCGCTTGGCGGAGGCGCCCTTCATCAAGGTCGAGGCGACGAAATTCACCGAGGTCGGCTATGTCGGCCGGGACGTGGAACAGATCATCCGCGATCTCGTGGAAATCGCCATTACGATGGTTCGCGTCAAGCTGCGCAAGGAAGTCAACGCCCAGGCCGAACTCGCGGCCGAAAACCGGGTGATCGATGCCCTGGCGGGCGAGAACGCGCGCGAGGAAACCCGGCAGAAATTCCGCAAGATGCTGCGCGAGGGACAACTCGCGGATAAACAGATCGAAATCGAGACCGCCGACACGGGAGGCGGCATGCCGACTTTCGAGATTCCCGGGATGCCTGGCGCCCAGATGGGGATGATGAATCTGAACGACATGTTCGGTAAGGCCTTCGGCGGCAAGACCAAGCTTCGGACCATGAGCGTCGCGGAATCCTACGAGGTCCTCCTCGCCGAGGAAGCCGATAAGCTATTGGACGAGGACAAGGTGGTGCGCCAGGCCATCGAGACCGTCGAGCAGAACGGCATCGTCTTTCTGGACGAGATCGACAAGATCTGCGCGCGCTCGGACCGCCATGGCGCGGATGTGTCGCGAGAGGGGGTTCAGCGCGATCTGCTCCCATTGATCGAGGGAACAACCGTGACCACGAAACACGGGGCGGTTCGCACGGATTTCGTGCTTTTTATCGCCTCGGGTGCGTTCCATCTCGCCAAGCCGGCGGATCTGCTACCCGAGCTCCAAGGCCGGCTGCCCAACCGCGTGGAACTGAAAGCACTCACCCGAGACGACTTCAAACGCATTCTGACCGAGCCGGAAAACAGTCTGATCATTCAGTACACCGCTCTGCTGGGAACCGAGGAGGTCACCCTGGACTTCCAGCCCGACGCCATCGACGCGCTCGCCGACCTGACCGTCGAGGTCAACCGCAACGTCGAGAATATCGGCGCTAGGCGGCTGCACACGGTGCTGGAGAAATTGCTGGACGAAGTCAGCTTCGGCGCGTCGGACCGGCCGGGCGAGACGGTGGTTATCGATGCCGCCTATGTGAAAACCCATGTCGGCGACCTCGCCCAGGACGCGGATCTCAGCAAGTTTATTCTTTGATCCTCGCCAAGGGTCTTCGCGGGTTCAATGCCGGGGCCCCGGCGTATCCAACGGGTCGTTCAGTTCGGCCAGCAGCGCGTCGAGACGGGAATCGTCCAGATCGCCGATCTTCTCCGCAAGGCGATTGGCCAGTTCGGTTGCCTTTGGACTAAGACCGGCGGTATCGACCACGACTCTGGGATGGGAAAGCTCCGCTACCCGGCGTAGTGCTTCAGCATCGTCCCAAATCAAGCTGAAATAAGCGCAAATCTGGTGAAGTAGTCCTACCGTGGGACGTCCCTTCCGGCCATGTTCGAGGGCGGATAGATAGGCCGGCGAGACCTGAAGGGCCTCGGCCATCATCGCCATGGTGACTCCCTTGTCGGCGCGCAGCGCCCGCAGCCTCGCGCCAAAGGGTGTCATGGGGATCGGCGTCGTTTCAGCAGGACGTATAGCGCGCCGGAGCCGCCATGCTTGGGCTGGGCCGGCGAATAGGCGAGCACCCGGTCCGCCAGGGGCGCTTCTTTCAGCCATCGCGGCACCATTCGCCTTAACACACCGGGCTCGCTTCGCCCGTCATCGCCCCAAGGTCTGTCCTCGCGGTCGCCGGGACGGCGTCCCTTGCCGGTTATCACCAGCAGGCACCGTCGGTCATGACGATGGCCATTGGTCACAAATCCGGTCAGGGCCGACCGCGCCTCGGCCTGTGTCATGCCATGGAGGTCGATCCTGCCATCGATCTCGGTTTTCCCACGCTGTAGACGCTGCGCCGTGCGTTTGTCCAAACCTGGCGTCCGTCCCGCGCCGTGATCGGCGAGCGCGGCCGGGAAAGCGACGGAAGGGAGCTGATTTTCAACCTTGGACAGGCCTGGAATGGTTTTTGGTTTCTTGACCGAGCCGGCACGTTTATCCGAGCCCCCCGCTGGTTTCCTTGAGTTTTCCGATTTAGCCGGCGTCGGTTCGGGCCGAAGCGGGGTTACATCGGCCACAACCTTGTGAAACAGGTCCAGATCCTCATCCGATGGCCAATGCGACGCGCGGGATCTGGCCATCACTCTTCCCCGACCAGCAGGATATGCAGCCGCAGCGGCCCATGCACGCCGATCTCGATTTTTTGCTCGATGTCGCCGGTCCTCGAGGGTCCCGTGATGAAGTTCGCGACCCTAGGCGGGCCGGACTCCACACTCGCCGCCCGCAATTGATCCCACGCATCCTCATAGGAAGCGACGACATGGCCGCGTCGCAGAACGACGATATGGGTCGGCGGCACGAAATTCAGCGTTGTCGGCGTATCGGACCCAGAGGAAAGCAGGAGCGTACCCGTCTCCGCGATGCCGGAATCCGCGGTTGTGAGGCTTGTCTCGTCGGTTTTCTCGGCGGCTCCGGTACGGGCCTCCATCATTGGCGTGACCGACCAGTCAATGCCACCTAGGCTTGGCGCCTGGACCACGCGCGCCGGCAGATTTTCACTCGCCAGATACGTTGCCACGGCCTCCGGAATATCGGACATGGCCCGGATTTCCGCTACCGTTGCGCTGACGCCCCGAGCCTTGGAAATGAACAATTCCCGCAGGCCTTGGGCCTCAAGGTTCACTCTTTCCGGAATGATGTGGCGGGAATGGTTCGCCAGTCGAGCCTTGATCTCATCCAAGCCCTCGCCCTCAAGCGCGGGGCGTCCTAGAGATTGGCGGATTCCAGCGAGAATTTGCTCGCGCGCGGCGCTCATTTTCGATCACCACGTCGATAGGCCGCCATGAAGGTGCCGCCTTGCGGGACCGGAAAGTCGCGGTGCCGCGTCCACGCGGTCGCGAAAGGCAACCAACTGATCGCGCCGCGACCCATTCCGAGGATACTCAGCCCCCAGATCACCACACGGGAAATTGGGGCGTATAGCCGAGGTCGTGATGCGAAGTAGGACCACAAACTCAGCGCAATTCCGCCAATAACCCCTCCATGTCCATTCTGGTACGACCGCTCTCGATAGTGACGCATCATCTTGGTGAGAGGAATCTTCATCGGACAAACTTGCTCGCAGCGGCCGCAGAATGTTGACGCATGCGGCAGGTGCCCGCTGTTCTCCACGCCAATCAAGGATG
>JADHLJ010000156.1 GCA_016780745.1 Alphaproteobacteria bacterium
AGCATGATCCGGATGCCGACCGTGCCGTCGCGGGCCGCCCAGTCGGCGATGGTTTCCGCCACGCCCGGGTCGGTCGGATCAACCGGCTTGATAAGCGCGAAACGGGTTGGATGCGCCGCGTGAACGTCAATCGCGTAGCTCGCGTCATAGCGATACATGGAGAACGGCGAGACCAGGATCGCGCCGTCGACCCCGACCGCGTCCATCGCCGCGACCATGTCGTCCCCGGTGACCTCGGGCGGGCCGGCGAGATGACCGATCCAGGGGCGTTCCGGGCGGTCTTTTTCGTAGGCGTGAACTTGCGCGTCGATGATCGGCATGGCGAGTGTCTCCCGTTTGCTGATCCAGCGTGCAATGAAGTATCGGCGCGAGGCAACTGAAACCGTGATCCCGTGAGTGATCCCGCGAATGATCCCATGGCCGACCTGGAGGTAGCCCGCGACGCGCCGTGCTTTTCCATGGAGTTCATCGCGGCCCATTGGCATTATTCCGGCTAGGCTAAGGGCGGCGCGGGGCGAGACGGTGATGGCGGACGGATCGAGTATCGAGGTTATTCCCAGCGGGGCCGCGCTAGGCGCCGAGATCGCCGGGCTTGATCTGTCCGGCGAGGTCGATGACGCAAGTTTCGGGAAGGTGCTGCAAGCCTGGGCCGATCATCTGGTCTTGAGGTTTCGCGGACAGGGTCTGGACGAGGAGGCGTTGCTTCGATTTTCCCGCCGGTTTGGCGCGCTCGACCCCAATCCGACACGCCCGGTCAAAGTGCCGAACCACCCCGCCAGCAACGAGATAAACGTGATCTCGAACATCCTGGTGAATGACGCGCCCATTGGCGGTTTGGGGAACTCCGAGCTCGTCTGGCACCAGGACATGAGCTACAAGCCGATGCCCCCCAAGGCGAGCATTCTCTATGGCGTGGAGACGCCGGAAACCGGCGGGGATACCTGGTTCTATAACCTCTATACCGCCTATGAGACCTTGCCCGACGTTTTGAAGGATCGGATTGCCGGGCTGTCGTGCAAGCATGACGCGACCCGGAATTCCGCCGGCCAGTTGCGCGCCGGTTTCGAGCCGGAATACGCCAACCAGGACCGGCCCGGCGCGATCCACCCCCTGGTCATCCGTCATCCCGATACCGGGCGCTCGGCGCTGCATCTGGGGCGCCGGCCCAATGCCTGGATCGTTGGATTGTCGGACGCCGAGAGCGACGCGCTGTTGGATGATTCGTGGGCTCATATCGAGAAGGGCGGCCATCATTGGGCTCAGCAATGGCGCCCCGGCGACGTGGTGATCTGGGATAATCGTTGTACCTTGCATCGGCGGGGCACCCTTGATCCGGCGCAACGTCGGCTGATGTATCGCACCCAGGTCGGCGGCGGCGCGCCGCCGGTCGCCGCCTGATCCACGCGCTGAAATTTCACGGAAAGCCGAGCCCGCATGGCGCGCCAACTCCATCTCAATCTGTTCATTCATAGTCGCGGACATCACGAGGCCTCGTGGCGCCATCCCGATGCCTCGCCTCTGTCGGTTTTCGATATCCGGTACTACTAAGACTTGGCGGCCAAGGCCGAGGCGGGGCTGTTTGACTCGATTTTTCTGGCGGATCAGTTGGCGCTTGGCGACGATATCGTCAGCGGCCCGCGGACCGGTTTGGAGCCGGTCACCATGCTCGCCGCGCTCGCCACCGGCACCAAGCGGATCGGCCTGATCGCGACCGCGTCGACCACCTATACCGAACCCTTCAATCTGGCGCGGCAATTCGCGTCGATCGACCATATCAGCGGTGGCCGGGTCGGCTGGAACATCGTGACCTCCTGGCTGGCGACGGCGGCGGGCAATTACGGCGGTGACAAGCCCGTCAGCCACGCCGACCGTTACGCGCGCGGGGAGGAGTTCATGACGGTGGTCAAGGCACTCTGGGAGAGCTGGGCCGAGGACGCCATTCTCGATGATCGCGCCGCCGGGGTTTACGCGCGGCCCGGCGCGATCAAGCGCATCGACCACCAGGGTGACTTCTATCAGGTCGCCGGCCCCTTGAACGTGCCGAGAGGGCCGCAAGGCCGTCCGGTCCTGGTGCAGGCCGGCTCCTCGGAAACCGGGCGCGACTTCGCCGCCCGTCACGCCGAGGCGATCTTCACCGCCCAGATGGAAAAGGCGACGGCCCAGACATTCTACAAAGATCTTAAAGCCAGGGTGACGGCGGCGGGCCGATCGGTTGATCAGGCGCTGATCCTGCCGGGGTTAAGCCCGTTGATCGCCGGAACCGAGGCGGAGGCCGCGCGCCTCGCGGATGAGCTGGGGACGCTTACCGATCCCGAGGTCGGACGCAAGCGCATGTCGGCGCGCTTTGGCGGCCATGATTTCTCGCATCTGCCGTTGGACAAGCCGCTTTCGGTCGAGGATTTCCCCGATCCCGAGACCATTCAGGCGGCGCGCAGCCGAACCGAGGTCATTGTCGGCCTGGTGCGGCGCGAGAAGCCGACCCTGCGCGAGCTCCTGGCGATGCTCGCCGGGGCGAGGGGGCATCATGTCTTCGCCGGCACGCCCGAACAGGTCGCCGATCTGATGGTCGACTGGTTCGAGGACGGCGCCGCCGACGGCTTCAATATCATGCCGCCGATCCTGCCCTCGATGCTGGAGATTTTTACCGCCGAGGTCGTGCCGATTCTGCGCGCGCGAGGATTATTTCGAAGCGAATATGAGGGCGAGACCTTGCGGGATCATTATGGTTTGAACCAGCCGTAAAACGGGCGCTTACCGCGCCGCCAAGTCTATCGGAACTGTTTTGAACAGCGCGCGCGCCGTCTCCAGCGCGTATTGCCTGTCCGCCAGTTGACGTTGGATGTCCAGCGCCACCCGATCCCGCACCAGCTTGGATCTTGGTTTGAGAATCCGGTCCTCGGAGAACTGGTTGATGGTTACGCCGTGACGTCGATCCATCCAGCGTTCCCCCAATGCCCAGTTAATGATGATCTGGCGGCGCGGACCCGAAACCGCGGCGGCGGCGGTCGCGCCATGCCAGGAGATCGGTCCGTCCATCAGGATAAGAGCTCGGTTTGGTTGGAAGGCGACGTGCCTTTCGACTTGCAGCATGTCTTGAGCGCGACGCTCCTCGATGTCGCCGAGCGCGAGTTCGGTGGCGGTGTCCTCGCCGTCAAAACCGGGGGATGGCGCTAGAACATTCGTGCCTCTGGTGGTCTCGCCGGCATCGTCGACATAGATGATGCAGGTCCCGAGCAGGAGCGGGCTGTGGTAATGCGTGTGCGCTGGAATGCCCGTAAACGGTTTCGAGAGTTGTAGCAGATCGACCATCGTGACGGTGAGATCACCGTCGCCGGCCGCCATCGCTTCGAACAACGGGCGTCCGAACCAAGCCATGGCCTCGACAACGATGTCTTGGACCGCGCCGGCGACGAAGGCCCGCCAGAAATCGGCCTGATCACGGGGTAGGTTATCGAGCACGCCACGTTTCAAAAGCGTGAGTTTCTGGCGGTCCTCGTCGTCATGAATTGAAAACAATGGATCGTCGGGCCAATGGTCGAGGATTTGGCCAAACAGCCGGGCGGGAAACAGATCATCAACCACCAAATACCGAAAGGGTCTGTCTTGGTAGTCGGTTTTTTCAATCGCGAAGGAGGCGAGTGAGGGCGCATTGGTCATGGAAACGGCCATGTAAGGGCGGGTTGGTTGATATTCCCGATGAATTTCTCGGTTGGAATTCTCGGTGCCGACGCGGTTTTAGGTCAACAGGAAGCTATTGCCGTCGCGGTCGATTGTGACCGTTCCCTCGCGCCCGACACATTCCTCGCGCGTCATCGCCTCCAACGCGTCTCTTTCCGCGTCGACGGTCGCGAGGAATCTTGGCGTTTCGAGACCCCAGGGATGGCCGAGGCGGCCGACCACGATGCCGCGTTCCGGCGCGCCGTCGCGGCCGACGCAAATGGTGTAGGTCTCGATCCACCCCGACCCGGAAGGTTGCTCGACCAGGGGTGGACGAGACCGCGCGTCCAGCGGCTTTTGATAGTCGGCGGGGTTCTCGCGGCGCCAGTCCGTGACGGGCGGTGGCGCGCTGGAATAGATGCCCGCCGAATGCTTGCTGAGGTAGCCGCCATTCGCCGTCACCATCCCGAGGCTGCCCGGGTCTTGGCGCAGGATTTCGGCCATGGCCGCGATCGCGTTCATGGAATAGTTGTTGCCGGCGCCGCCATGGAACGGCAATCCCCCGGTGACGGTCAGTGGCCGTGGGTCGTCTTCGGCGATGCCAAGCTCGCTTCGGGCGATCTCGACCGCCGAGGGAAAGCAGGAATAGAGGTCGAAATGGCTTATCTCGTTGATGTGACGGCCCGCCATGGCCAGTGCCCGCTCTCCCATCACGCCGATGGCGGGGCAGGAATGGAAGTCCACGCGTTCCGAAACCCGCCAGATCTCCGTGGTATCGGCGCAGCCATGCAGGTAGATCCACCGGTCCTCCGGAATGCCCATTGAGCGCGCGTGACCCGTTGAGGTCAGAAGCAGCGCCGCCGATTGATTGACCTGGTTCATCGCGTTCATGAACTTGGTATAGGGCCAGCCGACATAGCGGTTCCTGGGGCCGGCGGTGGCGATCTCCTGGGCGGACCGGGCGGTCGGGAACCAGGCATGGGGGGATCTGGCCGCGACCCTGGAGAAACCCTCGAACAGCTTTCCCATGGCCGCCTGGTGTGCGTCGATGGAACGGCCCAGATGGTGGCGCAAGGCGTTCTCGAAGAGTGGGTAGACATGCGCCGCCTGCCAGACGCCGTGCGCGCGCTCGTGCGCGCTGGCCATCGGCTGGTCCGGCCAGATCAGCGCGGGGTCGTTTGATGACGGTATATCCCAGTTCGGCTTGGTGCCCGATTTGATGAGCCGGCGCGCGTTGTCGATCGCCTCGGCCCCGGTCAGCAGCACCAGGCGGTGGCGTCCCTCGGCGATGGCCTGGGAAAACAGGTTCACCAGACCCTGCGGCACATTCCCGCCATCCGGGGTGAGCCAGCGCCCGGAAGAATCGGGGGCATCGGTCATGTCCAGCCGGGCGGCAAGTGCCTCGGGGGTGTTGCGCATGGGCTCGCGAAAGCTTTTGACCACCGCGAGGCCGTCAACGGATGACAAGTCGCCCCTGCGCAGACCGGCGTCCGCCGCCGCCGCCTCGGCCGCCCGTTCCATCAGATCGAGCGGCGTGGAGAGCGCGTCGAGCGGCTCGTCGCGGACCGTGATCTGGCCGACGCCGACGATAATCGGGAGGCTCTCCGCGCTCATTCCGCGTCCTTGGCGAGCGACTGGGCCCAGCGATTATCGGTCTTGCCGCTCGGGCCCCGTTGTACCGTGTCGACGAAAAGCCAGGCCTTGGGAAGTTTGTAGCGCGCGATATGCCGGTGCGCCTCCGTGGCCAAGGCCAGCGCGTCGGGCGTGGCGCCGGGGGTGAGCTGAACCAGGGCGACCACTTCCTGTCCCCAACGCGGGCTTGGCCGGCTGGTGACGGTGACATCGGCGACGTCCGGGTGGTGCTTGATCGCGTCCTCGACCTCCTCGGCGAAGATCTTCTCGCCACCCGAGTTGATGGTGAAGGACTCGCGGCCGTGGAACTCGATTTCACCATTGGCCAGCAGCCGGACACGATCGCCGCCCACCAGGTGGCGCACGCCGTCGATCTCCGGGAAGGTCTCGCGGGTCTTCTTCTCGTCGCCGAGATAGCCATAGGGAACCGCGCCGCGCTTGGCGACCCATCCGAGGCCATCATGGTCGGGCGCCAGCGCGGTGCGAAGATCCTCGCCAAGCACCACGGTCGCGGGGGACGTTCGAAACCGCGCGCCCGCGACTTCTCCGTCCTTGTCGCTCAGGCGAAAGCCCTGTGGTCCGGATTCCGACGATCCGAAGGCGTCCAGAAGCTTGACCCGGGGCAGGGCGCTCAGCAGCGCCGCCTTGTTCGCCGGAGACAAGATCGCGCCAGTATTGTAGAGCAGCCGCAGGCTCGACAGATCATGGCCGCCGTCGTGGATTTCCTTCAGGAGCGGGCGGCCATAGGCGTCGCCGATGATCAGCAGCATATCCGCGCGTTGCCGCTCGACCGTCCTGAGCAGGTCCCCGACATCCAGACGCGCGACCTGGTCCTGGATGAGCACCGTGTTGCCGGCCAACAGGGCGGCGAGAGCGGTTTGACACCCCGCGCCATGCATGAAGGGCGGCGCGGCGAGGTTACGCCGGTGCTTTTGCGTGGCCGCGCGCTCGGCGAAGGCGTCGACATTCGCCAGGGCGTCGCCCGTCAGGGATCGACCGTTGAGATTCTCCCAAATCGAGTCCTCCTGGCGCCACAACACGCCCTTGGGCATCCCCGTGGTGCCGCCGGTATAGGTGCAGTAGATGTCGTCTGGCGATGGCTCCGTGGGTACTGGCGCGCCCGAGGAGGTGGCAAGCGTGGCCTCGTAGTCGACCGCGCCGGGCAGGAGCGGCGTCGCCGAGTCATCCGCGACCTGGATCAGCATGCGCAAGGAAGGGACGGCGGCAAGCACCGGGGCCAGGATCTCGGCGAACCGTGCCTGGTAGACCAGTGCCGTGGGCCGGGCATCGTTGAAAAGATACAGAAGCTCCTCGCCGACATAGCGATAATTGACATTGAACGGGATCGCTCTGGCCTTGAACGCACCGATCATGGCTTCGAGATAGGTTGGGCAATTGTGCATCAGCAGGCCGACGCGATCCTGTCCGACCTCCCAATTCGCGAGATCAGCCCGTTCCGTGTGAACCGTGATGTCGTTGGCGACAAGGAAGTTGGCCAGGCGGCGCGTTCGATCGGTCAGGCCGGCGTAATCGAGACGGGTTTCGCCCATGACGATCGCGTCGCGCTCCGGCACAACCGCCGCGACGGCTTCCTGGATTGAGGCAATGGTTAGCGCCATGGCAAATACGCTGGTCCCGGTGTGTCAGTCCTCGGCATCGGCGGTGAAGGCGCCGAGCCGTTCGGTTGCCGCGAGAAAGTCCTCCATGAACTCCCGCACGATATCTCGCGTGCTCATGCTGTGGTTCATGAGGCCGACGCCTTGGCCGACGAAATAGGATGCAAGCGCGCGGGCGCCGTCGTGGCCGCCTTCCGCCAGCCGGTTGACCCGGGCCATGGCCGGCTCGACGACGATGGACTGAAGCGGCATCGGAAGCGGCGCGGGCGCCGCCTCGCTCTCCCAGGCATCGGTCCAGGCGGATCGCAATTGCCGCGACGGTTTGCCGGTCCTAGCCCGGGAACGCACCGTGTCCCGAGACGTGGCGGCGAGCATCTTTTCCTTTACCACGGGCGAGGTTTCCGCCTCCGCCGAGGTCAGCCATACCGAACCTGTCCAGGCGCCATCCGCGCCCATCGCCATGCAGGCCGCCATCTGCCTGCCCGTGACGATACCGCCGGCCGCGAGAATGGGGACATCCGAGAGCGGGCGGACCGCCTCGACCACCTCGGGGACCAGCACCAAGGTCGAGACCTCGCCGCAATGGCCGCCGGCCTCGGTGCCGGATACCACGAGAATATCGACCCCCGCCTCGATCTGCTTTAGCGCGTGCTCCCGGGCGCCGACCAAGGCCGCGACCGGCACACCGCGGTCTTTTGCCCGTTCAAGCATATAGCCCGGCGGCGGACCCAGGGCGTTGGCGATAAGCTTGATGGGATGCGAGAACGCGACATCCAGCAAGGCATTGGCGCCATCGTCGCGCATGTTGGTGTTGAGCCGGGCGCCGCGCTTCAGGCTGTGATTGTCGATGGCCTCGCCATCGATGCCATGCGTCTCGAACAGCTGGGACACGAATTGCCGGTGCTCGTCCGGGACCCGGGAAACCGCGTCCTCGCGCGAGACCTCCCGGCCCTTGGCCTCCATGGTCATCGGTACGATCAGGTCGACCCCATAGGGCTTGCCATCGACATTGTCGTCGATCCAGGACAACTCGGCCTCGAGTTTGCCGGGGCCGGTCCCCGCGGCGCCGAACACACCCATGCCGCCGGCCTTGGACACCTCGGCCACAACGTCTCGGCAATGGGAGAACGCGACGAGGGGGAAGTCAATTCCCAGAAGATCGCAGATGGGCGAGCGCATGGTTCGGCTCCGGCACAAGGTTCGAAAGCCACTTAAGCATCCGAGACCGGCTTGGTTCAATCCCGCATTTTCCAGGCAAACGGTGGGGTTTGTCGCCTTGAAGGCATAGCCACCAACGGCCACTTCGCCCGCGTCACGCTTCGGGCGACCGGCGAATACAAGTTGATTGCATATGAGACGGAACCGAGGCACATTTTTCGGGTTCCGGGGACCTCTATCATGGGAAATTCTGGACAGATTGCCCCGAGGCCGCAACAGGCGCGCTGTCTGGAGAGGAGCTCCCTTGATCTCGGAAAGTTCGCCGACCTATCACGGGTGGATCATCGTCGCCCTTTCCTTCGCGGTTATCACCGCGTCCTACAGCTTGCTCTACGGCTATGCGGCGTTCCTCCCCTCGCTTACCGAGGATCTCTCGATTAGCAAGGCCGAAGCGATAGCGCCCTATTCCGCCTGTATCTTCGTCTACTCCGTGGCCAGCCTATGGTCCGGTCGCCTGACCGATCGCCTCGGCGCCAGGCCGATCGTATTCGCCGGCGGCATTCTCGTGATCCTGGGGTTCGTCGTCTTGAGCCGGGCGGAAGACGCCGCGATGCTGTTTCTCGGTTTTACGCTCCTATACGGCGTCGGCATGAGCGGCGTGTTCATTCCCACCAGTGCCGCGATCGTAAAATGGTTCCTGGTGAAACGGGGACTCGCCGTTGGGATCGCGAACCTTGGCGGAAGCGGCGCCATGGCTGTCGGACCTCTCGCCGCCGCGATGCTCATCAGCGAATTCGGGTGGCGGACCAGCTTTGTTTTGCTGGGGATTGTCGGCGGCGGTCTGGTGAGCCTGGCGGCGCTGGGGTTTCGACCCGCTCCAAGCAATGTCTCCCAAATCGATGCAGGTCAGGACACCGAAAAGGCATGGACGCTTCCGGAGGCCCGCCGCACATCGACATTCTGGATCTTTTGCGTCGTCTACCTCGTGACCTTGGCCGTGATGTTCTTTCCGCTTGCCCATTTCGCCGCGTTCGCGATCGATCTGGGTTGGGGGCCGAACGGGGGCGGCGCCCTATTTTTGCTTGCCGCGATTGGCGGCGTTATGGGCCGGCTTGGGATCGGATGGCTCGCCGACCGATTTGGCGCGAAGGTCGGCCTCTTCGGACTTCTGGCCTGTATGGCGGTTTCCTGCGCGGCCTTCGGCGTAACCACGGATGCCTTGATTATCCACGCCTCCGCCGCGGTCTTCGGCGTCGGAGCCGGCTCCGCCGTTGCCCTGTATCCGGTGGTTGTCAGTGCGTTGTTCGGCCGCGCGCATGTCGGCGCGATCGCGGGTTTCGCTTTCGCCTTCACGTGCAGTGGCGGCGGGCTCGGGCCGCTGATCGGCGGTTGGATTCGCGATGAAACCGGAAGTTATGACGGCGCGTTTCTTTTCGCTGCCGCCGCTAGCGTGTTCGCGCTGATCTGCGCCATGGCGCTACGCCCACCAAAGTGACACCGCGCCGCGCCACAATCCCAAAACAAGCCGTGGTCGGTTTCAGGACCCGCGTCGGGATTGAAAGTTCTTTTCCAATTTTGAGTTGAGCGTGCGTTGTTTCACGTCGTTGCGCGAGAATATCGGCGGGTGACTCGTATTTTAGGCAATTTTTCCTTGTTTTTGCCGAATAGCAAATTCCCCAAGAAACACTCTTGACATGGTGACTCTTTACGGATTCTTCTGATTCGCGTATATTAACCAAGGGTTAAGCAGTTCTGGCATGTCTAGAAGAGGGCCGACCAGTGGGGGTTTTTAATTTTCTCAGGGACAGCACGGCTAAGAAGCCGCCGCCGTCTCGCGCCGCCGCGATGCAAAGCATTCGCGCGAAGGGCAAGCAGGAATCACGTGGAACGATAAAGGTGGATAGTTTCACCTTCAATGTTCGCGACTATAATCTGAAGGGCTTTATCGTTGAGCCCTATGACAAGGATATTCTGGCCAAGGGACAACGTTTCAAGTTCGAGATGAAATGTTCCAAGGACGCTCATGTCATGGAAGGGCGGGCCGAGGCGGTGGTCACTAAAATCGCCAATGGCGCGCTGGCCGCGTCATTCACGATCAAGCCCAGCGGTGCCTGAGCGGAGGCGGGGTGTTCTTCTTTAAATCCAAGGCCAAGGCGGCGAAGAAGGCTAAGCCCGCCGCCAAGAAACGGGCGCCGCTGACCGAGGCGCAGCGTGATCGCGCCGATATTCTGATGATGATCCGAGGTATGCGGAAAAAGATCGCGCCGGATGTCCTGCTCGCGGCGGAACGCGCGGCATTCAACCAGCTTGGCGAG
>JADHLJ010000157.1 GCA_016780745.1 Alphaproteobacteria bacterium
AAATGCCGGTGATAGCCGTGTAATCGCGCGATGCGCCGATCGACGAAGTCAAAGCCCGGCCGCCACATCAACGAGCCGTATCCGAAAACCCAGACCGCGTCGTTGGAAACCATGCTGTCCATGTCTAGAATGCCTGGGAATTGGGAAAAGGGTATGAAGGCGGTTAGATAGCCTTGCCGCCCGACCCCCGCAACCCCCGCAATCCTTGCAACCCCCGGGGACACATTCGACGATGGGAGGTGCCGCCGTGCGGCGAATGATCTGGATCGTCGGGGCGGCCGCGACCATCATCACCGCCTATTGCGGGACGTGGTGGCACCTGTCCGAGCGGAGCCGGGACGCGATCACGGCCTGGGTCGAGAGCCTTCCGAAGGACCGAATGACGGTCTCGCCGGGCGAGATGCGGCGCGGCGGCTTTCCCTTCGCGGTCCGTTGGTCCCTCGGGACGCCCGAAGCCGAGGCGCGTTGGGCCCTGGGTCGGGTCGAGGCCCGAGCGAGCGGGTTGTCCCTGTGGATTGAGCTTTGGACACCGAAAATGGTGCGCTTCAGCGCCGATAGCCTAGACCTGGTCGCGCGTCATGATCCGAGCGGGCGGGCCTGGCGCTCGAAGACGGGCGCGTTGTCGGGACGCTTGCTCGGCACGGCCAGGGGCGGTTTCGAGGCGCTATACGAGGCCGGCGCGCTCAAGGTCGACGAGGTTGAGTTCAAGGACACCCAGGCTCTGGTTCGTTCAGTGGCCGAGGCCCTATCGGCCGAGGGGGCATTGCGCGGCCCCTTTGGCCCGGATGGCGGTCCGGGGCATGAAGCCCGGCTGGTATTGCAAGGGCTGCACGTGCCGGCGGTCCATGGCTTGCTGGGCGGCGAGAGCGGATCGATCACGGCGCGGCTGGTGCTTCGAGGCTCGATTGGCGACGCGAGCATCGAGGATCTGGTGGAATGGCGCGATGCCGCGGGGGTGCTCGAGGTTGAAGGGCTGGATATCGATTGGCCGCCGGTCGACCTCGGCTTCGATGGAACGCTGGCGCTAGACGAACAGCTTCGATTGCTCG
This sequence comes from Alphaproteobacteria bacterium, assembly GCA_016780745.1. GTDB lineage: Bacteria > Pseudomonadota > Alphaproteobacteria > Thalassobaculales > Thalassobaculaceae > JADHLJ01. The sequence continues at coordinate 1,050 of JADHLJ010000157.1, forward strand.
GCGCGGGCACCGCCGATATTCGCGGGCTCACCGGCTTGATCGATAAATCGGTCGATCGCGGCGCTCTCAAACGCTCGGAAGCGACAGTGGCCAAACTGGCGCTGGCATTGCTGACCCGTCCGGCCAGGGATGGCGGCGGGGCGGTGGTCCGCCTGCCACTGACCGCCCAGAACGGTGTTCTGCGCGGCGGTCCCTTCGTGCTTGGCCGGTTACCCCGGATTGTCCGCTGAGGGCGGCACTTCCTGGCGCGCCTCGATAACCCCGCGACGGATCGCCCGGGTGCGGGTGAACAAGTCCTGAAGGGTCTGGCCTTCGCCCCAGCGAATCGCCCGTTGCAGCGCCGTCAGATCCTCGGTGAAGCGCTGTAGGATCTCCAGCACGGCTTCGCGATTGTTGAGGAAAATGTCCCGCCACATGATCGGGTTCGAGCCGGCGATCCGTGTGAAGTCGCGAAACCCGCCAGCGGAAAACCGAATCACGTCGTTCTGCAGATGACCTTCCAGGTCGACGGCCGTCCCGACGATCGTATAGGCGATCAGATGCGGGACATGACTGGTCACCGCGAGCACCTTGTCGTGATAGTCGGCGTCCATCTCCTCGACCAGCGCGCCGATCGCCTCGTAAAGCCGGCGAAGCCTGGCGACCGCGTCCGCATCGGTTCCCTCGGGCGGGGTGAGCAGCCAATAGCGACCCTCGAACAGCTCGGCGAAACCGGATTCCGGACCGGAGTGCTCGGTTCCGGCGATCGGATGGCCGGGCACGAAATGCGCCGTGTCGGGAAGGTTCGGCGCCATGTCGCGGATCGGCGCGCGCTTGACCGATCCCACGTCGCTGATCACGCAGCCGGGCTTCAGATGCGGCGCCAGGGCCTTGGAAATCGCCCGATAGGTGCCGATCGGCGTGCAAAGAACCACCAGGTCGGCGTCGGCCACCGCGTCGGCGGGCTCCTCGTGGATCGTGTCGGCAAGGCCCAGTTCCAGGGCCTTGGCTCGCGCGCCGGCGTCGAGATCGGAGATCGCGAGATGGCCGATCAGACCGGCCTCGCGCTTCAAGGCACGCGCCAGGGACGAGCCGATATGACCGATCCCGACCAGCGCCACGCGCTCGAAGATTGTCTCGCCGGAAGTCTGTTCCGTCATGACTGGTACCCAGATTCTATTGGTTCAGAAATTCGGCGACGGTATCGACCACGATCCGCATCTCTTCCTCGGTGCCGATCGACAGCCGCAGAAATTCCGGCGCGCCATAGCCGGCCATGCCGCGGGTCAGAATCCCCCGCTCGCTAAGATATTCCCCCGCCGCCGCCGCGTTGCGCGCCGGCTCGTCCGGAAAGCGGACCATCAGGAAATTCGTGACGCTGGGCAGGCATTTCAGGCCCAACGCCTCGAACCGGGCCTTGGTCCAGGGCTGCCAGGTCTCTTTGTGCGCGACCGAGCGTTGCACGAAATCGGTATCCCCGATCGCCGCGATCGCCGCGGCCACGGCCCCCCGGTTGGCGCCGAAGGGTTGTTTGACCACATGCATCGCGTTGATCACGTCGCGCGGTCCATAGCCCCATCCGAGCCGCAGCCCGGCCATGGCGTAGAGCTTGGAAAAGGTCCGCAGCATGATCACGTTCTCCGCCGCCTCGACGAGCTCCGAGCCGTCGGAATAGTCGTTGCGCGAGACGAACTCGGCATAGGCCGCGTCGATCACCAAGAGCACCCGCTCCGGCAGCTCGCGGTGCAGTCGCGCGACCTCGGTGCGCGCCAGATACGAGCCGGTCGGGTTGTTCGGATTGGCCAGGAAGACGATCCGGGTACGCTCGGTAACCCGCTCCAGGATCGCGTCGACGCTGACCCGGTAGTCGATATCCGGGGCCGAGACCGGCACGCCGCCGGCCACCGTCGCCGACATCGGATACATTATGAAGCCGTATTCGGTGTGGATCACCTCGTCGCCGGGATCGATATAGGCCTGACACAACGCCTGGATCAGTTCGTCCGAGCCGCAGCCGAAGATCATCCGCTCGGGATCGAGGCCCTGGGCCTCGCCGATCACCTCGGCCAGACCGCGCGGGTCTTCCTCGGGATAATGATGGATCTGGGCGCCAACCTCGGCCAGGGCTTGCATCGCCTTGGGGCTGGGGCCGAGCGCGCCCTCATTGGCGGACAGTCGGATGATCCGGCCGGTTTTGGGCGCGCTCAAGTTCGGATTGTAGCGCACCATGGCGGCGATCGTCGGGCGTGGCGTGGGGGCGGTCATGGGAGCCTCCGGATGTCTAAGATAAAGTGTGAATGTCTTAACGAGTGGGTGTTTTAGAGGGGCGATTGGGTCGCATAGGCGCCGAGCCGATATCGGTCCTCGCGCGGGTGATCGTACCCATGGAGGTCATCGATATAGCCGTTGACCTCGACCAGACGCCAACCCTCGCCCATATCGGCGCGATCGATCTCGCGCCCGCCATCGATGGCGGCATCGCCCTTAAGCGCGAACAGGGTGACGTCGTCGCCCGACGGTTCCGGCTCTTGCGGTCCGATGATAAAGGCGTCGACGGCGTTTGAACCCGCCGTGAAATACGGAAGCCGCGCGAGGATGCGCGGCTTGTCGGTGGTCGGCCCCAGCAAAAGCGGCCACCATCGCCAAGTCTGGCCAGCCTCGATCCCGGGCAGAATAGCAAATTGCGCGGCGCCGGACGCCACCGTGTCCACCGCGGCCTCGGCACTGTCCATCGCGGTGATCGCCGAGGCGGTGCCGCAATATTCCCGCGCCAAATCATGGACCCTCGTATCGGGCGCGAAAACCGCCGCGTTGACCGTAATCTGCTGGTTGAGATTGGCGCTCAAGATTTCGCGCCAGATCCGCGCCACCGAGGCAATGGCCAGCGGCTCGCGGTTGCGCTCGGCCAGCCGGCGCATGATCTGCGCCTCGCGACCTGGACGCAGGTTGGGCCCTCCCGCCGGTGCCCCCGCCTTCGCGGTTGCGACCTCCCGACCAATCTCCACGCGCCGGATCAACAGATCGTGCAATTGCACATCGATCTGGTCGATCTCACCTCGAAGCTCTTCCAGTGTCGCCACGACATTTCCCCGGCGGCCCCACGATTTCACCGAACACCGGCGCGCATGGGCAAGGCGGCTAGGATTAATCCGGCGATTGCCTGAATGCAAGCGGACAGGCGGTTTGATCGTGGTGACGGTGATTGTTTCATATTAATCAGTCAATCCAACCTCCGTGCCCCCGAAGGCGGGGAAGGGTTGGGGCACGAGAACGTAAGACAGGTATCGGCGCGAGACATATCTTGTCCGTTTCAACGATCCGGCCAGCAAGCCTCATCGATCCGGTATCTTTGGTGGCCCAACCCCGACCGCTCAGTTCATGACGATGCGTGGCGCGGCTCGGCGGTTGCCGTCGCCGGAGGGGGCGACCTTGGCCCAGACCGCGTCGGCGATGCCTCGATAGGCGAGCGCGTGCGGGCCATCGGGGGTCGAGACCACGATCGGCGTGCCGGCGTCGGAGGTCTTGCGGATCTCCATGTGCAACGGCACCTCGCCGAGGAAATCAACCTCCAGGGCCGCGGCTTCGGCGCGGGCGCCGCCATGGCCGAAAATGTCGCTTTGGCCGCCGCAATGCGGGCAGATAAAGGTGCTCATGTTCTCGATGATGCCGAGCACCGGCACATCGACCTTGCGGAACATGTTGAGGCCCTTGCGGGCATCCAGCAGCGCGATGTCCTGCGGCGTCGAAACGATCACCGCGCCGGCCAGGGGTACGCGCTGGGACATGGTGAGCTGAGCGTCGCCGGTGCCAGGCGGCATGTCCACGATCATCACGTCAAGCTCGCCCCAGGCGACGTCGCGCAGCATCTGCTCGAGCGCGCTCATCACCATCGGGCCGCGCCAGATCGTCGGCGAGTCCTCGGGAACAAGGAAGCCGATCGACATGCATTTGACGCCGTGTTTTTCCAGCGGGATCAGAATGCGGCCATCCTCGCTGGTCGGCTTGTCGGAAATCCCCATCATTCGCGGCAGGGAAGGGCCGTAAATGTCCGCGTCCAGAATGCCGACGGAGAGCCCCGAGGCCGACAACGCCATCGCCAGGTTGATCGCGGTGGTCGACTTGCCGACGCCGCCCTTGCCCGAAGCGACGGCGACGATGGCCTTGACGCCGGGCGCCAGCTCGCGCGCGCCGCCGGTCGATGACTGAACCTGGGGGCGCGCCTTTTGTGGGGCTTGTTGTTGAGGCGCCGGAGCGGTTTTACCGCCACCACCACTATGCGCGGTCAACACCGCGGTGACCGACAGAACGCCCGGCACCTTGTCGACGGCATCCTCGGCGGCCTTGCGCATGGGCTCCAGATGCGGGCCACGTTTCGGGTCGACCTCGATCGCGAAACCGATATTGCCGTCTTTGATCACCAGCCCGGTCACGATGCCGAGACTAACGATGTCCTGGTCTTGGTCCGGGTCGCGAACAGCGCGAAGCGCGTCCAGAATCTGGGCCTCGGTAACCTGTGCCATGCTTGAAATCTCCTTATTTCGGACAATATGCCGGTGCGAGGGCCGCCACAAGCGCGCTTGCGGCCATGCTCTTACAACTTGCCGGGATTCCTTTGCAAGCGATGCCCCGCGTCTGGTATGAGCGGGTAACTTTTCAAAAGGGAGGGCGCGAGACATGCCCTGGAATAATCAAGGCGGCGGCGGTCCATGGGGCGGCGGCGGAGGTGGCGACGGCGGCAATGGCGGTAACGGTGGTGGATCGCCCTGGGGCCGCAAGTTCGGCGGCGGCGGCGGCGGCGGTGGACCGCAACCCCCGGACATCGACGAAGTCATCCGGCGCGGCCAAGCCAAGCTGAAAGGCCTCCTGCCTGGTGGTTTCGGCGGCAAGAAGGTGATTGTCCTCGCGGTCCTCGGCGTGCTGGCGGTTTGGCTGGGATACGGTGGTACCTACCGGGTGCAGCCTAACCAGGTCGGTGTCGAACTGGTCTTGGGTAGTTTCACGGGTACCACCAACCCGGGTCTGCATTGGAACTATCCCTCGCCGATCGGCACTGTCTACAAGCCGGACGTGACGGCGGAAAACCGCATCGAGATCGGCCTCCGGACAAGCGGCGAGGCGACCCGTCGCGGCGCGTCGGTACGCGACATGCCGGAAGAAAGCCAGATGATCACCGGCGATGAGAACATCGTCGATGTCGACTTCGTGGTCTTCTGGAAGATTTCCGACGCACCGAATTATCTCTTCAACATCCGCAACCCCGACGAGACCATCAAGATGGCCGCCGAATCGGTGATGCGCGATATCGTGGGTCAAACCGCGATCCAGAGCGCCCTGACCGGCGGTCGTGAGGATATCGAGCGTTTGACTTTGTCTTCGCTGCAACGGCTGATGACCGAATACGGCGCGGGTATCGAGGTTCGCCAGGTTCAGCTGCTGGATGTTGGTCCGCCAAAGAACGTGAATGACGCGTTCCTGGAAGTGCAACGCGCGCGCCAGGATAAAGACCGGCTTAAGAACGAGGCCGAAGCGTATCGGAACGACATTGTTCCTCGAGCCCGAGGCGAATCCCAGCAGCTGCTGCAGGGCGCCGAGGCCTATCGTCAGGAAGTCGTGAACCGGGCGCAGGGTGACGCCAACCGCTTCAATCAGGTCTATGAGTCCTACAAGCTGTCCAAGGACGTCACGACCATGCGGATCTATCTCGAGACGTTGGAAGAGGTCTTCCTGAACGTCAACAAGGTGATCATCGATAGCGACGCCGGCGGGTCTGGCGTGGTGCCTTATCTGCCGCTACCGGAAATCCAGAAACGCATGGGCGGGGCCAACGCCACCAACGGGAGTGCCAAGCAATGAATAAGGCATTAGCGATTGTTGGTGTCGTCATCGTCGGCATCGGCGTGGTTGCCAGTGGCGCGTTGTTCATCGTCGAACAAACCCAGCAAGCCATCGTGCTGCGCTTGGGTAAGCCGCAGAAGACGATTCAGGAACCGGGCTTGAACGTAAAGATCCCGTTCTTTGATGAAGTGCTCTTCTATGAAAAGCGCGTGCTTGATCTCGACCCGCCGACCGAGCGGGTGATTCTGGCCGACCAAAAGCGTCTGGACGTGGATTCCTACGCACGGTACCGGATCACCGATCCGTTGCTGTTCTTCCAGACCACCCGCCGAGTGACGGAGGTGCCGGGTAAGCTCTCGCCAATCATCAACTCCTCGCTGCGTCGGGTGCTCGGTAACGAGACGTTGACCGGGATCCTGTCTACCAAGCGCGCGACGATCATGGCGAACATTCAAACCGCGGTGAACGAGGGCGTGAAACGTTTCGGCCTGGAGATCGTCGAGGTGCGGGTGCGCCGGGCGGATTACCCCGACGAGACCCGGTCCAATATCGAAAACCGGATGAAGTCCGAACGTGAGCGGGAAGCCAAGGAGTTCCGCGCCGAGGGCTTCGAGGAGGCCGAGGGTATTCGCGCCGACGCCGACAAGCAGAAGATCGTTATCCTCGCCGAGGCCCAGAAGACGGCCGAGACCATGCGAGGCGAGGGCGATAGCAAGGCGATTCAGATCTACGCCGCCGCTTTCGGTCAGGACCCGGAATTCTTCGCCTTCTACCGTTCGATGCAGGCCTATAGAAAGTCGATCGCGTCCAGCGACACGACGATGGTTCTGTCTCCGAACAGCGACTTCTTCCGGTTCTTCCGGGATATTAACGGCAGCGGGTTGCCGAAGGAAAAAGAACTACGGTAACCGCCCCTTGGCGGTTACGTTGACCGAGGTGGCGGGAGGAGATTGCGCGGTATGAGCGATCTCCTCACCGGCCTCGCCATGGTTCTGGTGATCGAGGGCGCGGTCTTCGCCCTGTTCCCGGGACGCATGCGCAACCTTCTCGAAACGCTTTTGACGATGCCGGAAAACCTCGTTCGCTTCGCCGGGTTGTGCTCGGTGGCGATCGGGGTTATCGCGGTTTGGATGATACGGGGCTGATGGGCTCGAGACCGCGCGCGCCGGCGGTGGATGCCATGATTTTTCCGCGTCGTATCACAAGATTGTCATCATTGCCCCCGCCCGTGCCTTATTTTCTCCATGCTCCGGTGGTGAATTCATCGCGCGGTTATCTTGGACATTGACAGTTGGGCGCCATGCCCCAACTTTTGCAGAGATAATCGCCAGTCTTGATGCCGGTCCGGGTGGGATCGCCGAGGCTGGATGTGGAATAGAAGTGTTGTATTGGAGTGGATGAACCATGTTGATGGAAACGCGTTTACGGGCGCGCGACGGCGTTAAGCCGGCGGGAAGTATTGTCCGACGAGTCGGCGCGTGGGGCGCGACCGCGGTCTTCGCCCTCGCGCTTGTCGTCGCTCTACCCGCAAACCAAAGTGTCGCCAAGGCGCCGCCGGAAAGTTTCGCCGATCTGGCCGAGCGCTTGCTGCCCTCGGTGGTGAATATCTCAACCACCCAAACCGTTCAGGCGCAACAGCGCCCGGGCGGCCCGGACATGCCGCAATTCCCGCCGGGCTCGCCCTTCGAGGAGTTCTTCAAGGATTTCTTCGAGCGTAACCAGCCCAACGGTGGTAACCGGGGTGGCCGGCCGGCCCCGCGCCGTGCTCAGTCACTGGGATCCGGCTTCATCATCGATGGCACCGGTATCGTGGTGACCAACAATCACGTCATCGCCCAGGCCGACGAGATCAAGGTTCGCCTGCAGGATGACACCGAATTCGAGGCCAAGCTTCTGGGGCGCGATCCGAAGACCGATCTCGCGGTACTGAAGATCGAGCCCGGCGATACCAAGCTTACCGCCGTCAGTTTCGGTGATTCCGATAAGCTGCGGGTCGGCGACTGGGTGGTCGCGATCGGCAACCCCTTTGGGCTTGGTGGTACGGTTACCGCCGGTATCGTCTCGGCTCGCGGCCGGGATATTAATCAAGGCCCCTATGACGATTTCATCCAGACCGACGCCTCGATCAACAAAGGCAATTCCGGTGGTCCGTTATTTGATCTCAACGGAAACGTGGTCGGGATCAACACCGCGATTTTCTCGCAGACCGGCGGGTCCGTGGGGATTGGTTTTGCGGTTTCCGCGCGTCTTGCCAGTCCGATTGTTGACCAGTTGAAGGAGTTCGGGCGCACCCGGCGTGGTTGGCTCGGGGTCCGTATCCAGCGCGTGACCGATGAGATCGCCGAGGGGTTCGGTCTTGACGAGGCGCGGGGCGCGCTGGTCGCCGAGGTGACCCAGGGCGGTCCGGCCGAGGCCGCTGGTATCAAGCCGGGCGACGTGATCCTGAGCTTCAACGACCGGGAGGTCGGGGAAATGCGCAAACTACCGCGCATTGTCGCCGAAACCCCCGTTGGCGTGGATGTACCTGTCGAGGTCTGGCGTGATGGCGGGCTGAAGCAGGTCACCGCGCGGATCGGTGAACTTGAAGAGGCCGAGAAGGCGCAAGTCGTCCCAGCCTCCAAGACCGAGGGGCCGGGGCCGTCCGAGACTGGACGTGTCGAGGCCGTGGGGCTGGAGCTTTCAACCCTGACCGAGGCGCTTCGGACCGAACACACGATCGCCGAGGAGGTCGAGGGCGTGGTGGTGCTTTCGACCGACCCCGAGAGCCCCGCCGCCGAGAAAGGCATTCAGCCGGGCGACGTGATCGTCGAGGTGGACCAGGTAGAGGTCTCCGAACCGTCCGACGTGGCGGAGATCGTGCAAAAGGTGATCGACGCGGGCCGCAAGAAATCGGTCCTATTCACGGTCAATCGTCAGGGCTCGACCCGGTTTGTCGGGCTCAGGGTCAAAAAGAACTAACGCAGTCGGAACACGGCCTCGACGATCCGACATCTGGGTCTGCGTCGGGGCCGGCGCTGCGACCATGTCGGCACGTATTCGTGATTGGCATATGAAGCCGAGCTGGGCAATCTTCTCATAATGTTGAACCGTCGTTTCGTGCTGGCTGGTATTCTTGGCGTCTCTCTGACGGCGGGTTTGCCTTTTGGTGCGCCAGCGAAAGCAGCTTCCGCGCCGGAAATTCTGACCGCGCCCGAAGCCCTGCGAAAGGTTGCGGCGGGTGAGTTGATCCTGATCGATGTGCGCTCCGAGAAGGAATGGCGCGAGACCGGTATCCCCAAGGGCGCGCTGGCGATCAGTATCCATGACCCCAGGGGCAAGACCGGTTTTCTCGAGAAGGTGCGCGCGGCGATCGGCGGGACCTCGGATAAACCCGTGGCGACCATCTGCGCCGCCGGCGTGCGCTCGGACCGCACCCAGACATGGCTTCTGGAAGCCGGATACCAGCCGGTGATGAATGTCCGCGAGGGCATGCTG
>JADHLJ010000158.1 GCA_016780745.1 Alphaproteobacteria bacterium
TAATGCACGGCCATGCCGGGAATAAGCCCCTTGAGCGGAATGGTCGAGCCCTTGGCATTCTTCTTTTTCCGCTCTCGGTTGAGCGGCACCACATTATCGGCATCGATCTGTTTCGGCTCACGATCCGGCATCGCCGCCCGCAGCACTTCCTTGCCGGTGACGACCCCCTCGCCGACAGCGGCCAACAGGTCCTCGACATGCTCATAGCCCATGGGTTCAAGCGCGCGGGTGACCAGCTTCTCGGAAAACCGCACGCCTTCCTGGCGCAGGGTTTTCTGGAAGATCGCCTTGCCGAGATTGAAGAATTGCTCGCGTTTTTGTTGACGAACGAAGCGCCGGATCGCGGCCTTGGCCTTGCCCGTGACGACGAATTGCTCCCAGGTCGGCGATGGCTTGGAGGTCTTCGAGGTTTGGATCGCCACCTGATCGCCGTTGCGAAGCTCGGTCGTCAAGGGCCGCAAACGCCCATTGATCTTCGCGCCGATACAGGTGTCGCCGATTTCGGAATGCACCGCGTAGGCGAAATCAACCGGGCAGGCTCCGCGCGGCAATGAAATCAGATCACCCTTCGGCGAGAAACAGAACACCAAATCCTGGTACATCTCCAGCTTGGTATGTTCCAGAAATTCTTCCGGCCCCGAGGCATGGTCGAGAATTTCCAGCAACTCGCGGAGCCAGCGATATTGCTTGCCTTCGGTCGCGCCGGCCTCTCCCTGCTTGTAAACCCAGTGAGCGGCGACGCCGAGCTCGGCGATCTCGTGCATCTCCTGGGTGCGGATCTGGATCTCGACCCTTTGGCGCTTCGGGCCGATCACGCCGGTGTGCAGCGAGCGATAGCCGTTGGGCTTTGAGGTGCTGATGAAATCCTTGAACCGTCCGGGAATGACGGGATAGGCGCCGTGAATGATGCCCAACGCGCGATAGCAATCGGTGACCGTCGGCACGATCAGCCGAAACGCGACGATGTCCGACAGCTGTTCGATCGGCATGCTCTTGCGCTGCATCTTGAGCCAGATCGAGAACGGTGACTTTCGCCGACCGGTAATAAGCGCGTCCAGCCCCTCTTGCTTGCAGGTTTCGGTCAGTTCCTTGGCGATATGCTCGACGATGTCGCCGCCTTCCTCGGTGAGGAAGTCCAGCCGCGAGGTGATGGTTGCGTAGGCGTCCGCGTTAAGTTCCTTGAACGCCAGATCTTCCAAGGCGTCGCGAATTTCCTGGATCCCGATCCGTTCCGCCAGGGGCGCGTAGATGTCCATCGTCTCGGCGGCGATGCGCTTGCGCTTGTCCTCGCTCTTGATGAAGTTGAGGGTCTGCATGTTGTGCAGACGATCCGCCAGTTTGACCAAGAGGACACGAATGTCCTCGGACATGGCGATCACCAGCTTGCGCAGATTCTCCGCCTGCTTGGTGCGATCGGATTGCAGTTCGATACGGTTAAGCTTGGTGACCCCGTCGACCAGCCGCGCGACATCATCACCGAAGAGCTTGCGGATTTCCGCCAGCGTGGCGTCGGTGTCCTCGACGGTGTCGTGCAACAGCGCCGTGATGATCGTTGCGTGATCGAGCCGCATATCGGTCAGGATGCCGGCGACTTCTATCGGATGAGAAAAATAAGGATCGCCCGACGCTCGCGTCTGGGCGCCATGGGCCTGCATCGCATAGACATAGGCCCGGTTGAGCGCGTCTTCGTCGGTCGACGGATCGTAAGCTTTTACGCGTTCAACCAATTCGTATTGGCGGATCATCGCATGGCCCGCCCCGATCGACCGCGATCAGAGATCCCGGCCGCGATGAAATCCCGCTTACTGTTCGCCGGCGAGAACGGACTCGTCGACGTCCTTGAAACCTCCGGCATCGTCTTCCGCACCCGCTTTAATCCGCATTCCCATCCGTTCGGCCATCTCATCATCATAGGATGATGGATCGGGAACACGCGAAGCGCTACTAATTTCGCCGCCGAGCGACATTTCCTCACCCATCAACTCCTCGATGGAGTCGTCTTCGGGCTCGTCGATTTCGACATGACGTTGCAGACCGCGCACCACGGATTCCTGCGTCGCGTCGATATCGATGGTCAATTCCGCGATCTCCCGCAAGGCCACGACCGGGTTTTTGTCGTTGTCGCGATCCAGCGTGATCTGCGCGCCGGCGGAAACATCGCGCGAGCGCTGCGCCGCGACCATCACGAGGTCAAAGCGATTGGGAATTCTTTCAACGCAATCTTCAACGGTAACCCGGGCCATGGGGCACAATCCTAACAGCTGACAGTCGGAGGTTGCGCCCTATATACGGCGGAACAGCCCCCGCGACAAGGCTGAAGAGCCGTATCTCCGCCTATTAGCCGCCATCACGCGATCAAACCTTACTCCGCCGGATGCAACGCCCGATCGACCGGAAGGTGCTGGTCGCCCAACATCTCGGACAGCACAACCTGGCGGGCCTCCTCGACATCAAGCGCGTTCGCCTCGATCAACGGCGTCGACGCGGCGACAATGGCGTCCGCGTCGGCCATCAGCTTCAGATGCTTGAACAGGTCCGGGCGGCTGATCCCCATGCTCTCGCCGATCAGTTCCATATAGTTGACGACCTCGAAGGGCCAGGCCTCCTGATGGCCGGAAAATTCACGATGGTCCGAGTGATAGACTCCGACGAGGGTATCAACTCCCGCCGCTTCCGCCGCCGCCAGCCCCTTGGCGACCGAGTTCTTGTAATAATCCTTCAAGGGCAACAGCGCGGTACTGGTATAGCCGATGCTGGAATGGCCCATGTCGACAACCTCGAGCCCCGGGATCGCGGCCAGCAGATCTCGCACGCCCTCCATGACGCCCAACGCGCCCGCGTACTCATAAACCGCCACCCGCTTGCGGACGGGATGCACGAGATAGGGACGCAATCTTTCGAGCTGGCCGGCGAGAAACACCGGGAACATGGTCATGTCGATCCCGGTTCCGGTGGCCTCGCGATAGCTTGGGATCATGGTCTCGCCGAACTGTATCTGGCAGGTCGGGCACCAGGAGAGAACCTGGCTGGCCTTGGTTTTGGCGAAACGATCCATCGTGGTGAAGGCCTGGCGCGCGGCGTTCGGCATGTCGCCGGGCCGGGTCTGCAGGATACCGCAGCAACTGCCGGGGCCGCCATGGACCTCGTAGGTCAGCTCCAGCTTCTCCAGAACGTCCAGGCACAGCAGGCCGATATGCGGCGTCTTCAGCATGTTGCAGCCGGTATAGAACACCACGTCGGCGGGTTCCGCGCGCTCGGGATGCGAGCGCGGGCTCAGCTTCTCGAGGATCTCCGGCGGCATCGACAGGCGTGAGAGCACCCGCACGCCCCGGCTCATCTTCTGGAAGGCGGCCTTGCCGGCGGCCTTGCGCTCGGCGGCGTCGGTGCGCGCGGTCATCGCCCGGCGCGCCATGTTGAGCATGAAGCGCGGGTTGATCCCATGCTCGCAAACCGTCAGGCAAAACCCGCTGCCGCAACAGGTTCTCGCCCATTCCGCGGAGGCTTCGGGCCCTGTCTCGCCGCGCAAAACATCAAGCACGCCACCGGCGAGCGCGCCCGGATCTGTAGCGTCGATACCCGCGATCGCCGGGGTCGGACAAACCGCCGCGCAAGCGCCGCAGGAGGTACAGGCATCAAGAATTTCGTCGACCCGCGCGTCGAGGGATTCCCGGAACCGCTCCGTCAAATCGGCCATGTCACTCTCTCCGCGCCCGCTCCATATGCGCCACCGGCGAGCGAAGCCGGGTTATCGGCCCGCCGCAACCTGGTGTCCCGTCCCGCTTCGGTCCGAGCCATCATACACCATACCGTCCAGGCGAAGCGTATCATCGCGCCAGTCGTAGGTCAGCCTCGGCTTGAAACGCGACACGTCCCGATGCAGCAGCGCGGTTTCGGAATAGCCGCCGTCCAAGTCATAGCCGAACAGCGCGACCTCGCGGGCCCAGGTTTTCCAAGCCAGATCAATCAACGCGTCGTCGTAGTAAACCCGCCAATCCTTATCGACTTCCTTGTTCAACCGGCCGACACCGCGATACGGAAAGCGGCGGATCTCGCACATTTTCGGCAAATCGTCATCCACCTGTTCGGTCCGGTTCACCCAATCGATGAGGAACTGGCCGCTCGCCCGGTCAAAGAACGGCGCGAATATGAACCGGCGCGAGATCCACGGCGTGTCCTGGCCCGCGATCCGCCGGATGAAGTCGCCAAAGGGCTCTTGCCGCGCCGCTTGCACCAGACCGATCATCGTCGGCGAGGCGAACCCCCTGCGGCAATGCTCATAGAAGCTAACAAGCAGGGGAAGCAAATGCCGGGTGTTGGAAAACAGGAACCGCTTATCCAACACTTCCTTCCTGATCAATATGTTGGGCGCCACCCAGGCGGAATAATATCGATCTTCCTCGGTGGGCTCCCGTTCTATCCAGCGATGCCCAATACTCGTGCTGAAGACATAGGTGCTACGCTGAATGGAGCTGCCGGCGGTTTTCGGGACATGCACATAGATCGCTGGTCGCCCCGAGGTCTCGACCGCCTGCGCCAGCCCCTTGCCGCGATCCGACGCCATGACCCGCAACCACGTCGACGACATTTCGCACAGCGACAGGTCTTCCTTGGTGACCGAGGCTTCCGACATGGTCAACAGCGCGTAACTGTTGGACGGCGTGATCACCGCATAGCGCCGCGCGCTTTCGATGGCGGCCTCGCGATTTCCCAGTTTGAGCTCGGCCCGCGCGAGGGTGCCTTGAAGTTTTCCGTCCAAGGGATCGATCGTCAGCATTTGACGGGCGACCTTGACCGCTTGCGGCGTTCGGCCAATCGAGGTCCAGGCCGATGCCAGGGCCGATCCACCGCCCGCCGCGGTCGGGTTGGCGCATAGTAGTCGTCGGGTCGCCCGACCGATCAGACCATGATGGCCCTTGCGGGTCAGAACCTCGACCATATTGGACAGAGCGACGACATTATCCGGTCGGATCGCCCGCGCCTTCATGAAATGCGGCCAGGCGCGATCCATGTTTAGCGCCCCGAACTCCGCCGCGCCGGCGCTGAGATAGAATTCGATATTCTCGGGCGCGGCGCAGATCGCGCGGCGGCTCCAGCGCAAGGCTTGGCGATAGTCTCTCGCCCGCTGCTCGTTCACCGCGACATCGTGAACCGTGCTCGACACATCAAGCTGGACAAGCGCCGCGCGGTGGAACCGAGACCGCGCCCGCGTCGGGCTCAAGACCCGAGCCGTTGCCACGGCCTGGTTGCGCAGCGGCGCCGGCATCTCCGGTTGGATCAGCAACATGCGGCGGCACAAGCGATCGACGGATGCCCAATCCCCTTGCCCGCCGGCCGCCGCGACGCGCGTCTGAAGATCTCGCAAGATTTTCGGGTCCGGTGATGCCGCCCCCTCCGCGTTTCGCGGTCGCGGGGTAAGGCTGGTTCTAGGGCGCCCGGTCACGGTCATTGTCAGGCGTGCCTCGACGAAGACCGGCTTACCATCCACGTCGGCGATGTTTTCGTCATACTGTTCGCGGCATTCAATATCGTCGGCCCCCGCTTCACGCGCGTCCCGTGTCGCGTGCTCCATCAGAATGTCGCGCGCGAATTGCCGCGCGGCTTCCCGACTCGGAAAATCCCGTGGCCCGGAAGGCGCCTGGACACGATAGCCCCCCTCCTCGGTCGCCAGGATCGTAAGCTCGCGGCGGATCTCGACCCGGCCCACCACCGCGCCGATCGCGTTGGCCACGTCGGCGTGTTCCGGAATATCCGCCTCGGCGCCCAGCATCCGCGCGACATCCGGATAGTATACCGGCGCCGAGGCACCGAGACCAATCAACGGAAGTCCGACGCCGATATCCACCCGCGCCGCCGACCCGGTTCGATCCAAGGCCATGCGGACCAGCTTGGATGTCGCGGGATCAACATCGCCGAGACCATCACGGGCCAGCGCGGCGGCGAGCACGACCTCGCCCGAGCGCCTTTTGACCGCCGCGACAATGCGCTCGGCCAGCGCCGCGCCCGATGCGGCGCGAGGTCGGCCAAGGGCGTCGCGTTGCCGCGCGATAAGCGCGGCGGCCTGGCTCGCGGCGGTTTTGTCCCAGGCATCATGCAGACCCACGACATGGGCCGCATCGGAGGGCGTGAAGCCGGACATCCGTACCAGACCAAGCCCGACTAGGCGATTGAGAGAGCTGACTTGCGGGCTCCGCGTGATGACCGCGTCCTGGGCCGCCACGCCCTCGCCGATGGCATCGACGATGCGTTGCTCTCCCGCGCGAAGACCACTTACCCGCTCGAGGACGCGCCGGTTCAGGGTCAGGAAACGGGCGTCGAACTCCGCCGGGAATTCACGCTTCAACTGACGGCCAAGCGCCGACGACACCACGTCGGGATAATCCCGCGCGAGCAGACTGATCGGGATCAGGCGTCGGGGGCCGATCCGAGGCGCCGCCGCCCTTGCCTGGTCGTCGAACCAGACCTCGCTGTCACCCCCCAGACCGAGGGTGACCATGTCGATCGCCTCGACCATGGTCTGATAGCCGCCGACCACCGCGCCATTGGGGCTAAGCTCGGGCCGTCCGTCCCGCAGGACCGCGATGTCCGTGGTGGTCCCGCCAATATCCGAGATGATCGCATCGGACCGTCCGGTCAGATGCGCCGCGCCGATCAGACTGGCGGCGGGTCCGGAAAGGATGGTTTCGATTGGCCGGTTGCGCGCGAAGGCCGCGGATACAAGCGAGCCGTCGCCGCGCACCAGCATCAGCGGCGCGTTAATGCCGCGGTCCCTCAGCGTCGCCTCGACCGCGTCGACAAGCTCCGCGATCATGCCCACCAGCCGCGCGTTCAGCACACAGGTCAAGGCCCGCTTCGGCCCGTTCAGCCGCGCCGACAACTCATGCCCGCAGGTCACCGGCAGTCCGGTAATCTCCCGAATGATGTCCCGCGCCTGGACCTCGTGCTCGGGATTGCGCACCCCGAAATGCGAGACGACGGCCAGCGCCTCGACCGACGCCGCGATGTCGGCCACCGACGCGCGCAGGGTCGCTGTATCGAGCGGCGCTTGCGGCTCACCGAGCGGCGTATGACCGCCCTCGACCTGGATCACCGGATCGCCGGCCAGCGCCTCTCGCAAGCCGGCGCGGTCGAGATCGGCAACGCTGAAACCGATGAAAACCAGGCCGACGCGCCCGCCCTGCCCCTCGACCAGGGAATTGGTGGCGAGCGTCGTCGAGACCGACACCAGCGCGATCTCCGCGACCGCCGCCTCGTCATGCCCCAGGACATTGTCGATCACCGCCCCGATACCGAGCGCGAGGTTCTCTCGGGTCGTCAACGCCTTGGCTTTCGCGACCACGCCGGACCCGGCACCAGACCCAGTCCCAGAATCGGGATCACGATAAAGCGCGGCGTCGGTATAGGTCCCGCCGGTATCGATGCCCAACAGCAAACTCATGCGCCGCGCCCCCATCGAAGCCTTACAGCCACGAAAACATTACAGCGGGATTAGGCCGGGACGTCCTCGTATACAAGCGAATTCAACGCCAGTCGCGCGTCCTACTCCGCCGCCGGGTTCAGCGGGTCCCGCAGCGGCATCATGATATCCGCCGCCGAGTGATGGCTCGACTTGGCGGTCTGATCCTGATCGGCCTGGATAATGGTCCGGCCAAAGGCGACCACAACTGGCGTGTTCTCCGGCGTCAGCGGCTCCATCTTCTTCTTTCGCGCCAGGGCCGCTTCGATATAGGGGGCCAATTCCTCGGCTTTCTTGCGCTCGCGCTCTTCCTCGGCGGCCTTGAATTCCGGCATCACGGTTTCTGAGAACAGACGTAGCGAGTCACAGATATGCTCGTGCTGGTTCTTGCCGCTCTGCTGGATGAAGATCACCTGGTCAACGCCGACATCGGCGAATTTCCGGAGATGCGCCTTGACCTGGGCGGGTGTGCCGACGCCCCTGCCCGCGCCGACTTCCTCCAGATCCGGTTGCGCCTTCTTGAAACGCTCCCAAAGATTGGTCTGGCCGGGCTGGTGATGGCCGTAGACGTAGTAATGGCCGAGACTGTAGCCGAAATACTGGAACCCTTCCGCGCCCCGCCGTTTTGCTTCCTCCTCGTCCTCATGCACCGAGAATCCGGTGCACATGGCGATGTTCGCGTTCACCGAATGGCCGATGGGAACGCATTCCTCCGACTTGATGATGTCATAGTATTCGGTCACCCATTTCGCCGCCTCCTCGGGATCGACGAAAGCGAAGGCGAGCGCGCCGATGCCGTTTCGCGCGGCGGCATGGATGGTCTCGCGCCGGGAGCACGCGACCCAGATCGGCGGATGCGGCTTCTGATAGGGCTTGGGGATGACGTTCCGCGCCGGCATCGAGAAGAACTCCCCCTCGAAGCCGGGATAAGGGTCCATGACCATCATGTTCGCGGTCTGCTCGGTGCATTCCGTCCACATCGCCTTCTTCTTGTCGGGGTCGACACCATAGCCTTCAAGCTCGACCCGCGAGGCGCTCTCGCCGGTGCCGAAATCGACGCGGCCGTTGGAGATCAGGTCCAGGGTGCCGATCCGCTCGGCGACCCGGGCGGGTTGGTTATAGCCCGGCGGCGAGAGCACAACCGCGTGGCCGAGCCGGATCCGTTTGGTGTTGCGCGCGCAGAAACCGAGGAACACTTCCGGGGCCGAGGAATGGGAGTATTCCTCCAGGAAATGGTGCTCATTGGCCCAGATATAGTCAAAGCCCAGCTTATCCGCGAGTTCGATCTCGTCAATCGCCTCATGCAGCTGCTGATGATCGGACCGCTCGGTCCAGGGGCGGGGCAACTGCATTTCGTAGAGCAGACCGAACTTCATGACATGGATCCTCCCAATTCACCGCGCGCGATCGCGACGTCCAACGGACCGTCGGAAACCGCCTTGTTTTACCGGAACATGGCCCACAAGCGCCAAATCTCGCAAGAGGTCTGGCGCGTCCCGACCGTCTTCACCCGCTATGTGGGATTGCCGGCCCGCGCGCCCGCGCTTGCCATATAGCCCGCCACCGCGGACGTGCCGGTGATGACCATGCCCCAGACCATATCGACCGCCGACACCACCGGCGACCAGCCGACAAGCGTTGCCATGTTGGTCATGTCGTAGGTCGCATAGGCCAACAGTCCGAGCAACGCGCCCCGCTTGGCCGCCGCCAGCCAGCCCGCGTCCGGCGTGGTTGGCAGGATCGCGAAATAGACCACGCCGGCGATATAGCCGAGATAGAATATCCCCGCCGCCACCCAGTTCGGGTCCTCGCGCAACAGCCCGCCCAGACGGTCGAAATAGAAATCCGTCGCCACCACGCCGAGCCAGACCGCGTCCATGATACAGAACGCGACAAACGCGCCGAGATAGGCCCGAACCGCGACCGGCATCTCAGCCGCCTTGCTTGGCCGCGATCTTGTCTCGGATGGCGAGGATGCGCTCGGCCCGGGCCACCACCGGAACGTCGATCATCTTGCCCTCGAAGGCGACCGCGCCGTCGCCCGCCGCCATCGCCGCGTCATAGGCCGCGACCATGCCCTCGGCGCGGGTGATCTCGGCCTCGCTCGGGGTGAAGGCCTCGTTCAGGATAGCCACCTGGCGGGGATGAATGCAGGCCCCGCCGTCAAAGCCCAGACGGCGCGCCTGTTCAACGTTGGAGCGGAACAGATCGAGATCGGTGAACTCGGCGATCGAGCCGGGATAGCCGATCGGCATCACGCCGGCCTCGCGCGCCGCCACCTGCACCCCCTGATAGTAGCTGAGCAACGCCATGCCATCGGGCTCGACCATGCCCATCTCGGCGGAGAAATCCTCCTGTCCGAGGCAGATCGCGGCGAGCCTGGGCGTGCTATGGGCGATGGCGCGGGCATTGGCATAGCCGCGCGGCGTCTCGATCAGGATCATCAGGCGGGTCTGGCCAACGGTCATCCCGCGTTCGGCCTCAAGCTCGTCGATCATCTCGCAGAGGAACTCGACATGCTCGGCGGCGTCGACCTTGGGCAGCACCAGGCCCCCGACTTCCGGCCAAACCGAGGCCTCGATATCCTTCACCGCCATGCTGGCGGGCCGGTTGATCCGCACCAGCACATCGGCGCCGTTGCGCGCGACCCGCTTGGCGACATCGCGGACCAGGGTTCGAGCCCGCGGCTTCTCCGCCGGCGCGACGGCGTCCTCGAGATCGATCTTGATGGCGTCGGCACCGCGTTCATGGGCTTTCTCGACGAATTTCTCGCTCGTTGCCGGCACATAGAGCATCGAGCGCCAGAGCGGCAAATCCTTGGCGGCGTTGTCGGTCATCAGACCACTCCCTCTTCCTTGAGTTTTTC
>JADHLJ010000159.1 GCA_016780745.1 Alphaproteobacteria bacterium
GCTATCGCCCTCGCGCGCCGCGGGTTCGCGCTACATCCCGGAAGCGCCGACGCCCGCGCATTTCTTGGACAGGCCCTTATAATGGTGGGTCGGTATTCCGAGGCAATTGAGCATTTTCGAGGGGCCAAGGCCCTCAATCCGCATCCCCCGGTTTACTATCTCGCGGGGCTTGGAAGATCCTTGCTTATGCTGGGGGAGTTCGATGAGGCTTTGACCGTGATGGATGAAGGATTGGCGAAGGTGCCGACCTTCCTGGTGCTCCTGATCTTCAAAATATGTATTTTTCACCAAACTGAGCGGGTGTCCGAGGCACGGGGAATCATGCGGGAATTGCGCCGGGACGCGCCCGATTTGCGTCTTGAACACCTTCCGATCCTGACACCGAGCACGGACCCGAAGTTCGCGGAACTGATGGTGAAAAGCATGCGAGAGTCCGGCTTACCGGAATAGAGAAAACGGCTTGGCCGCCAAGCCTCGAATTCACGCCTTAAGAGGAACCACCGATGACGAACGCCTTCACCGCCAAGCGCCACGAGATCCTTTCCGACTTGAACGGCTTTCGCGTTGAGATCGACAAGGACCGCGAGCGCGCCGATATCATACTGGACCGTCCGCCGCTGAACATCATCGAGATCCCCCAGCGCGAGCAACTGCGCCTGGTTTTCGAGGAATTGGACAAGGACGACCGGGTGCGGGTGATTGTGCTGCGCGCCGAGGGCAAGCATTTCTCCTCCGGTGGCAATATTGCCGGTTTCCTGGCCGCGCCGCCGGAGCTGGTCTCGCGGCTGGCCGACAACATGGCCGCGCCGGCGCGTTGCCACAAGCCGGTGATTGCCGCCAACCGCGGTTACACCTTCGGGGTCGGCTTCGAGATATCGCTGGCCTGCGATTTTCGGATCGCGTCCGAAACCACGCAATACGCTCTGCCGGAGCAGCGCATCGGTCAGATCCCCGGTTCCGGCGGCTCGATCCGGCTGTTGCACATGATCGGCATGCAGCGGGCCAAGGACATGACTTTCCGCTCCCGCCGGGTCTCGGGCGCCGAGGCCAAGGAATGGGGCTTCATTCTCGATTGCGTGCCGGATGACGAGCTCGAGGCGGCGACCGACAGGCTGGTGGACGAGCTGCGCGAGTTCTCGCCGCTGGCCCAACGCACCATTAAGGGCGTGCTGAACGCCGCCCAGAACACCACGGTCGAGGCCGGCATCGAGATCGAGGGCAACGCCTATGGCCGCCTGCGGACCTCCGCCGATTTCGCCGAGGGCGTCGCCGCGTTCCATGAAAAGCGCAAGGCGGTGTTCAAGGGGGAGTAGTCGGGCCGAGAGATCGTTCCGTCGTTTGAGCCTCCGACCAGCCGCGCCCCTTGCCTCCGGCTTTCGTTCCAAGCGATAACCGGACCCAACAACGATATTTGAGCACTCACACTCCCGGGGGAGACAATCATGAAGATCGGTTTCATTGGTTTGGGCATCATGGGCGCGCCGATGGCGGGGCATCTGCTGGCTGGTGGGCATGAGGTGATCAGCTCGATCCACAAGACACCGGCGGCTAAGGAACTGGTGGATGCCGGCTTGACCATCGTCGACAACGCCAAGGCGGTCGCCGAGGCCTCGGAGATGATCATCGTGATGGTCCCCGACACGCCCCAGGTCGAGGCGGTGCTGTTCGGCTCGGGCGGTGTCGCCGAGGGTCTTTCCGCCGGCAAGCTGGTGATCGACATGAGCTCGATCTCCCCGATCGAGACTAAGATCTTTGCCGAGAAGATCAAGGCGGCGGGATGTGGCTATCTCGACGCGCCGGTTTCCGGCGGCGAAGTCGGGGCCAAGGCGGCGTCGCTTACCATCATGGTCGGTGGCAGCCAGGCGGATTTCGATCGCGCCACGCCGATCTTCGAGCTGATGGGCTCGAACATCACCCTGGTCGGCGATAACGGTGTCGGTCAGACCACCAAGGTGGCCAATCAGATCGTCGTCGCGCTAACCATCGAGGCGGTGGGCGAGGCCCTGGTCTTCGCATCCAAGGCCGGCGCCGATCCGGCCAAGGTGCGTCAGGCGCTGATGGGCGGGCTGGCCCAGTCGCGGATCCTGGAAGTTCATGGCGAGCGGATGATCAAGCGCACCATGGACCCGGGCTTCCGGATCGAGTTGCACCAGAAGGATCTGAACCTGGCCCTGCAGGGCGCCAAGTCCTTGGGGGTTAGCTTGCCGAACACCGCGACCGCCCAGGAGCTGTTCAATTCCTGCGCCGCGCATGGCGATCAGGGCTTGGATCATTCCGGCATGGTCACGGCGCTGGAGCGGATGGCCGGTCATAAGGTGGCCGAGGGCTAATCGGCGCGGCGGTTTGTTACTCCGGCTGTTCCGACTTCCAGACGATGTAGTTGGCGATTGCGTAGATCACCAGGAAGAACAGCCCGATCGCGCCGAACAGCCGCGCGGCGTCGGGCTGATCATTCAGCATCGCGTAGATCCCCGCCGCCGTCGCGACGATCAGGGCGATCACCATGCGATGGGGCTGGCGGATGAACTTGCGCTCACGCCAGCGTTTACAGGTCTCGGTGGAAGGCAGCATTGTTTACGGTCCGCGCGACATTGGGATGGTCGAAAATAAGCCAAGGGCGCGGGTTAAACAATCCGGCTCGCGATGGCGATAGTTCAACAAACCGGCTTTGATCCGGTGCAAGATCGGCCAAACAACACGCACAAGACAACACGTATAGGGGAAGCGTTCTCATGAGTTTAACGGGAAAAACCGCCTTCATCACCGGCGGGGGTAAGAATATCGGTCGGTGCATCGCGCTCAATCTGGCGGCGTCGGGCGCGAATGTCGTGTTGAACGGGGCCTCGGACCAGTCCGCTTGCGAGGCGACCGCCAAGGAAGTGCGAGACGCCGGCGGCGAGGCCATGGTGCTGATCGGGGACGTGGGCGATTCCGATACCGTCTCCGGCATGGCCAAGCTGGCGCTGGACAAGTTCGGGACCATCGACATCCTGGTCAATAACGCCGCGATCCGACCGTCCAAGCCGTTCCTCGAGATGAGTGACGAGGATTGGCACCGGGTGTTGGACGTGGACCTGAATTCCGCGTTCTACACGGCGCGGGCTTTCGCCGGCGGCATGGTCGACAAGAAGTGGGGCCGGATCGTCAACATCACCGGCATGAACGCGATCCATGGTTACAAGGGACGCGCGCCGGTCTCCGCCGCCAAGCATGGGCTTTGGGGGCTAACCAAGGCGCTGGGCAAGGAGTTTGGGGCCGATGGGGTGACCACCAACGCGATCTCTCCCGGACCGATCGATACCGCCGGCCCGCCGGAACAACGCGCGCATTTGCTCGAAACGGCGAAACGTGTTCCGTCCGGGCGCCTCGGCATGCCCGAGGAGATCGCGGCGCTGGCCGGTTTCCTGTGTTCCGAGGGCGGGGCCTTTGTGAACGGCCAGATGATCAACTGCAACGGCGGCGCCGAGACCTGAGCCAAGGCGGCTTGTCGGTGCGAGTGAGCGAGAGCCGGAGAGTTCACAATGCGACATGACATCGTCATCATCGGCGGCGGCATCATCGGGTCGTCCATCGCCTATCATCTGGCGAATGCCGGCGCCGGCGATGTCGCGGTGATAGAGCGCGATCCGACCTATGAAATCGCCGCGACCCCGCGTGGGTCGGGCGGCATTCGCCAGCTCTTCAGCCTGCCGGAAAATGTCGCGATGACGCGCCACGGCCTGCCGTTTTATGAGTGCTTTGACGAGATCATGGCCGTGGACGGCGAGTCCCCGGCGATCTCTTTTCGCCGCCAGGGCTATCTCTTCGTCTCCGACGGCGGCGATGCCGCGACCATGGAGGCGAATTTCCGCAATCAGGAGACTCTCGGCGTGGCGGCGGAGCTCCTGGACGGCCCCGCCTTGGAACGTCTGTTCCCCTCGATCAGAGCCGATGATGTGGATATCGCGGTCTATTCACCCAATGACGCTTGGATCGATGCCTATGCGGCCCTGCAAGGCTTTCGGCGCAAGGCCCGAAGTCTGGGAGTGACCTATCTCCAGGACGAGGTCGCGACGGCGGAGATCACGGATGGCAAGGTCGGCGCTATATTGTGCGCGTCGGGGGAGCGGATCGAGGCGGATCTCTTCGTACTCGCCACCGGGGCGTGGTCGGGCGAGGTCGGTCACCTTTTCGGCGTGGATTTGCCGGTCGAGCCGATGAGCCGGGAGAGCTATTTCTTCCGCTGCGAGGCGGAATTGGAACCGCTGCCCTTCATCAAGTCCGAAACGGATCTTGCCTTCAGGCCCGAGGGTGCCGGCTACACCGGCGGCGTGCCGGACTGGAGTGTCCCCGCCGGCTGGAACTGGGAACTCGATCCGAACCGTTTCGAGGAGGTTGTGTGGCCGGCGCTGGCGCACCGGGTCCCGGCGATGGAAACCCTGCGCATGGAACGCGGCTGGCGTGGCCACTACGCCCGCAATAGCTTGGACAAAAGCGCGATTATCGGGCGATGGGAGGGGGAACCGGCCAATCTCTTCATCGCCACCGGCTTTTCCGGTCACGGCATTATGCACGCGCCGGCGACCGGGCTTGCCATGGCCGAGCTGATCCTCGGCGGTCGGTTCGAGACCATGGATCTCGCGCGTTTCGGCACGGGGCGGATCTTGCGGCGCGAGCCCTATGCCGAGATGGGGATCGTTTAAGACCCGGTATTCGACTAGCCCGCGTCCAAGGACGCCACTTCCGCCAGGGTCACTGGTTTCGCCGGTGGCCGGATACGAAAAGCACCAATCTGATCCGGTGACGCGCCAGACTGGGCGGCCATCACTTCGGTCACGCTATTGGCGCACATCCGACCCTGGCAGGGCCCCATGCCACATCTGAGGAAGGACTTGGCCTGGTTGGGGCCGGAGCAGCCATGCGCCATGGCCTCGCGAAGCTGGCCGGCGGTGACTTCCTCGCAGCGGCACAGCACCACGTCATCGGCCGCCACGCCGATCCATGATGGTGCGGGGTAGTAGCGGTCGAGAAAGCCGCGGATGGCACTGTCGATGAAGCGGCGCAGGCGTTGCTCCTCGACGACGAGGTCGCGGGCGCTGTCTTCCATCAGGCCAAGCCTGCGCGCGATGGCGAGGCCGGTGATCGTCCCGCTCCGTTCCGCCGCTAGGCCGCCGGCGATACCGCCGCCATCGCCGGTCACATAGACCCCGGGCTCGGTGGTCTCTCCCCATTGATCGGTGACCGGGTGGAAACAGCGTTGGACGTCGTTCCAGCGATGCTCGGCGTCGACAAGGCGGCTGAGCTGGGTATTGGGGATCACGCCCTCGTGCAGCGCGACGACGTCGGCGTCCAGGGTGATGTCACGCCCCTCGGAGGTAAAGGACAAGCTGGAAAGTTTGCCCTCGCCATGCGCCGCCAAATGGCTCGCGCCCGAATAGATCGGCACGCCGGAATTCATGACGGTCTTGCGCAGTTGCAATCCCTTCAAAAGCGTTTCGCCACTGATGAAAGCGAAGGGCAGGTGAAAGAACGCACGCGCGAGACCGCCGGGCGGGGTCGTGTCGACGATCGCCTCGATCGGCACATGGGCCGCGATCAACTGAGCGGCCAATTGCAGCATCAGGGGCCCGGACCCGGCGAGCACCAGTTTGCCCGAGGGATAAATCCCCGAGGTCTTGAGCGCCGACTGCACCGCGCCGACACTCATCACGCCGGGCAGGGTCCAGCGGGGGATCGGAACCGGGCGTTCGAGCGCGCCGGTGGCGATGACCACATGGCTGGCGGAAATCGTTTCGGCGACGCCGGCGCGGCTTAGCACCACGTCGCGGCGCTTGCCCTTGCCGAACGCGCCGATATGCCAGACCGTGGCGCCGGGACGATAGTCCGTGCGCACCGCGCGGAACGCCTCGGTAACCTTGGTGCCATGGGCATAGGCCGGGCCCATGAAACTCATATCGGCGGGGCGGTTCCGTTGCACGGCTTCGACCGCTCGATAGATCTGACCGCCGGGCGCGGGTTGCTCATCCAGCACGGCGACCGAGGCGCCGGCGCGCGCGGCGGCGGCGGCGGCGGCCATGCCGGCCGGACCCGCGCCGATGACGACGACATCCATCTCGGTGCTCATTGTGTGTCTCCCGCGACCGCTTCGCCGATATTTTGGACCGCCAGGTGCCGGCGCACGTCCATGCCCTCGCGGATCGGGATCAGGCAGGCCTGCTGATGGCCGGCGCCGTCGATCTCCACCAGGCACTCGAAGCAAACCCCCATCATGCAATAGGGGCTACGCGGGCTGCCCGAGGCGGGCGCGTCCTTGAGGCTGGTGATCCCAGCGGCGAGCAGCGCGGCGGCGACGGTGTCGCCCTCGGCCCCCTCGATCTCCTGGCCCTCGAAGCGGAAGGAGACCGGCTTGCGCGAGGGGTCAGTCAGTCTTTGGAACATCGAACCTCCGGGGTGAGAAAGCGGCGTAGTGGTCGTTGAAGCCCGGCTGCAACAGCCTCGGCGCGAGCGAGACCGCGTGGGCGGCGGCAAGGGTTACCCCGCTGTGGCAGCTTATGGAATAGGCGCCGGGATGCTCATCGGATTCCTGATAGACCGGAAACCCGTCCGGCGACATGATCCTGAGCGCGCTCCAACTTCGGATCATCCGCAGACCCTTCAGGGCGGGGATCTTGCGGACCGCGTTGCTGGCGACTTGTCGGATCATCGCCGGGTTGAAGCCGGTATCGAAGCCGACCGATTCCTTGGTCGCGCCCAGCATCACCGTGCCCTCGTCGGTCTGGCGTACCTGGCCGAGCACGTGATTGAACAGCGGGCGGGTACGCTCCGTGACAATAATATGGCCGCGCTCCGGGCCGACGGGAATATCCAGGCCGACATCGGCGCCCAGCGCCGCGCTACCGTTTCCGGCGGCGAGGATAACCTTGCCGGCGACGAAATCGCCGCGTTGGGTGACGACCCGGAAACCGCCGTTTTGACCCTGACCAAGGGGGATGATCCGCTCGACCCGATGGTCGGCGCGATAGTCAGCCTTGGCATTGGCGGCAATCCGGTGCAGCGCGCGTAGCGTGAGCAGCGGGTTGACGATGCCGTCATGCGGGCAATACGCGGCGCCGATGACCTCCGGGCCGACATTCGGCTCCATGGCGCGCACCTCGTCGCCGCTGATCATGCGCCGGTCGTTGTCGCCGACCCCGCCCTGGTTGTGCATGCGCTTGATCGAGGTCTCGAAGGCCTCGTATTCCTCGGGCTCCAGACACAGTTCCAGGCCGCCGGGGCGGTGATGGCCGACATTGATGCCGGTCGCCTCGCCCAGCGATCGCGCGAAATCGACCCAGAGATCCGAGGACTCGCGGCTCCACTGGGCGTATTCCGGCATGCCGTCGCCCTTGGACTGAACCCAGACCAGACCGAAATTGCCGCGGCTGGCGCGGTACGCCAGATCGCCCTCGTCGAGGATCGTAACGGTTGCGCCGGCCTTGAGAAGCCCGTGACTCAATGCCGAGCCGACGAGACCGCCGCCGATGATGATGAAGTCGGTTGCCATGGCGTCTTCCGAGGTTAAAACGCGTCCAAGGCGGATTGCGCCGCCGCGTCGAAGCCTACTAGCCGGCGCTCCCCCAGATCAATGACCGGGCGCTTCAGCAGGGTCGGATTCTCAACCAGCAGGTCCGCCGGCGCGCTGTCCAACCGGGCCTTCTCGTCGTCCGAGAGCTTGCGCCAGGTGGTGCCGCGTCGGTTGACCAGCACCTCCAACCCAAGCTCCGCCGTCCAGGCCTCGACGGTCTCGCGCGTCAGCCCATCCTTGCGAAAATCATGGAAAGCGTGCGCGATCCCCTTGCCGTCCAGCCATTTGCGGGCCTTGCGACAGGTATCGCAGTTCGGGATGCCGTAGAGCGTGATCATCGGGGCGGGGTCCTTGGGCAGCGTTGCGGTCTCCCCCGTTATTGGCGCGGTCCGCGCGCTAGATCAAGTGGGGGGACAAGACCAGCGCGTTGACCCACGCCGCCGCGGGGACTTAAATCCCATAGATAACCGCGCCACAACGAGGATCATCCCATGGCCATCGCCGAGGACATGACCGCCGATTTCGAGTCCGTCGACGCCGAGCTCACCTATATCGTCGATGATGGCCAGCCCTCGATCCGCTATGTCGATTGGCCCGAGGAGGCGCATAACGAACACATCGCGAGTTATGAGCCACGCCGCACCCGGATCATGAACGGGCGCGTCACCGGCGGCCCGTTCACGCTCCCCGGCCATGGCTTCAAGCTGGTCGACCATGACACGGCGATGAGCGATTTCTATGACGCGGACGAGATCCGCCGGGTCTACTACCCGGAGACCGCCGCGCTTATCCAGGCCGAAAGCGGGGCCGCGCGGGTGCATGTCTTCGACCACACCGTGCGCACCCCGATGAAGGACAAACAGGCCGAGGGCTGGCGCCGGGGCCCCGTGCGCTATGTCCATAACGACTATACCGAGACCTCGGCGCCACAACGGGTGCGGGATTACTTTCCGGACGGGGCGGACGCGCTGCTGGCCCGCCGCTTCGCGATCATCCAGACCTGGCGCTCCATCGCGCCCCGCGTCGAGTCCGAGCCCCTGGCCCTCTGCGACGGCAAGACCATCCCCGAGACCGGTTTCATCCGCAACCAGCGCCGTTATCGCGACCGCACGGCCGAGACCTATCACATCAGCCACAACCCGGCGCACCGCTGGTACTACTTCCCCCTGATGACGCGGGAAGAGGCGCTGGTGTTCAAGGTGTTCGACACGGATGCGAGCGCCGGCGTGAGGTTCACGGCGCATACGGCGTTTGATGATCCGCTGACACCAGCGGATGCCGCGCCGCGTGAGAGCATCGAGATGCGGGCGTTGGTGTTTTGGTGAGGGGGTGACAACCCAACAACCGTCATCCCGCGCTTGACGCGGGACCGACGCCTGAGGCTGATCACCGTGACGGGTAGCCGAGCACTTTAGCGGATGTTGGCAAAGTGCCCGTGCTCCACCAACCGTCACTCGCCACCGTCTCAGGCGTCGGCCCCGCATCAAGTGCGGGGTGACGGAATTTGGTGTTACACCCCCAACCCCTGCCTCTCCCACCACTCCGCGATCTCCAGCCGGGTCGCGAACCACGCCCCACCCTTCTTTTGCGCATAGTCCAGGAACGCCGCCAGGCCCGCCGAGCGGGCCGCCTGGCCGATGATCCTGGGGTGCAGGCCGATGCTCATCATGCGGGGATGGGTGGCGCCTTCCTCCCAATAGACGTCGAAGGCGCTCTTCAGGAGCTTGAAGAAATCGTCCGGGCTGCCGTAGCCCGGGGCCATGACAAAGCGGGCGTCGTTATAGGTGAAGGTATAGGGCACGACCAGGTGGCGCTTGCCGAGCACCTGGACATGGTAGGGCAGGTCGTCGTTATAGGCATCGGCGTCATAAGTGAAGCCGCCTTCCTCGACCAGCAGCTCGCGGGTGTTCACCGAGGGGCCATAGCGGCAATACCAACCCTTGGGGCGGCGGCCCGTGGTCTCCTCGAAGCTCTTGATCGCGGCCAGCATATGGGCCTTTTCCTCCTCGCGGGAGAGCAGCCACATCTCCTCCCAGCGCCAGCCATGGCTGCACACCTCGTGCGCGCTGTCGCGCAGCCATTGGGCGACCTCGGGATTACGCTCCAGCGCCACGGCGGCGGCGAAGAAGGTGACCGGCACCTTGGCCTTGTCGAACAATCGTTGCAGTCGCCAGATCCCCGCCCGGGTGCCGTATTCATAGACCGATTCCATCGCCAGATCCCGGTAGGCTGGGTCCATGACATAGGGGATCTCGCCCAGCGCGCCCTCGTTGCGCCCATCGGCGGCGAGATGCACTTCCGAGCCTTCCTCGTAGTTGATCACCAGATTGATCGCCACCCGCGCCTCGTTCGGCCAGACAACCCTGGGCACCTCGCGGCCATAGCCGATATAGTCGCGCTCGGGACCGGGAACCGGATTGTTGGGGATACGCATGGCGGTGTCCTCCTTTTGGTGATTTGGGGGATGATAGCGTTTACGGAGCTTCAGTGCATTGCCCCCGACCGGTTCCAGCCCCCTTGCATCCTCCCCCCACCCTCGCTATAACCCGCTGCCCCCTCGACGGAGCGACATCGCGACCTGGCTGAAGGGCATGCCAGGCCGGTGAATCAGGCGCCAGCGGAGAGTGTTCCGCCGGGCCGCTAAATTCAGACACGGAGACCGAAATGCCCAAGATGAAGTCGAAGAGCGGCGCGAAGAAGCGATTCCGCGTCACCGGGACGGGTAAGATCGTCCGAAACTTTGCCAACAAGCGCCATATGCTTCGTC
>JADHLJ010000160.1 GCA_016780745.1 Alphaproteobacteria bacterium
GTCAAACTCCTCGCCATCGGTCACAAGCCGGTCGCGTGCGACGAGGAAGCGATGGGTGCCCGAGGCCCGCTTCTGGTCAAGGATACCTGGGCCGAGACCCAACCATTGATGGCCAAGGTTTTTTGTCAGGGGGCCGAGCATCGGGACGTGCTGATGGCCACTCGGGGCTTCACGGCGGATCAGCTTGCGGTTACCGGCAATCCCAGGATTGATCTATTGCGCTCGCCCTTCATTGACACCTGGCGCCGGCAAGCCGCCGAGATCACCCGCGAGAACGGCCCCTTCGTGCTGGTGAATACCGATATGAGCGCCACCAACAGCCGGTTTCATGATCTCGACCATTATCGCAAGGTCTTGGTGCAAATCGGCTGGCTGGATCCAACTTCCGAGGACGACCGGCGGTTGCTGGGTCATCACCTGAACCACGACCAATCAAACATGGACGCGGTGTCTAATTTCGCGCGCGCGATGGCCGCGTCGATGCCGGAGGGCAAGATCGTGCTGCGCCCTCACCCCGCCGAGGATGAACGCCGTTGGCGAGACCTCGCCAGGGAAACCGGAAATCTTAGAGTGGTCACCGATAGCGAACCGGTGCCGTGGTTGCTGGCGGCAAGAGGCCTGGTCCATACGGGGTGCACCACCGGCGTCGAAGCGGCGATCCTCGGCAAGCCGTCGATCGCACTGATCACCGACCGGGACGACAACCCGTTCTCGGACTACCGGTTGTCTAACGCGATCAGTCGCCGGGTCACGACAATTCAGGACGCGGTCGAGGTCGCCCGAACGCTTTTGGCGGACCACCCCGACCCGGATGCCGCCACGCCGGTCCAGCCCTCGCTTGAGGCCTTTCTCGATATCGATGACGAGGCTCCCGCCTTCGAGAAGATCGCCCGGGAATTGGAATCCCTTTTGCCGAGGGAGCCGCTGGACAGTTGCGGCGCCTTGCGCCGGGTTCCTCCTAATATCGACAAGTACCTCAAGGCCACGTTCGATGTCGCCGCCAAGGCCGAGGGTTTTTCCGAGCCGGACGAGATGGACCGGCGCATCGACATGTTGCTCCAATCCGCGGGCCGGCCTACTTGGTCGAAGCCGGAGATACGAGATCTGGATTGGGGTCTTTACGCATTGCTACCGAAAATGGGCGGAGAGCCAAGCCGATGAATTCACCCGCTATCGATGTGCTGGTCGTCGGCTTCGGCATCGCCGGCCTCTCCGCCGCCGTAACCGCGCACCAGACCGGCGCCCGCGTCACCGTGCTGGAGCGCGCGCCGATGGAGGAACGCGGCGGCAACACTCGGTACACCGAGAGCTTCTGGCGCATGAAGAACGCCGACCAGGTCTCGGATGATTTCGAGGACCGCTTCGCCGCCAATGCCGGCGGCTGGCCCGATCCGGGCATCCTGCGAGACCTCGTGCGCGACCGCGAAAATCAGCCAGCGGTCCTACGCTCGCTCGGCACGGTGGACCCTTCCCTCATCGCGACCATCGCCGAGGATGCGCCCAAGGCGTTGAAATGGCTGGAAAGCTTCGGCGTCACTTTCGACTTCCTGCCGCTCTACTTTCTCAGCCAGTCCACCACCCGAATGGGCCCGATTGGCGGGGGGCTGGCGCTTGTCGAGGCGCTTGGCGCCTATATCGACAAGCATGCCGACGAAATCGAGGTGTTGTACGAGACCTCGGCGCGGGAGCTACTGATCGATAACGCCGGCGCTGTTATCGGCGTCATGGCGATGGGTCGGGGCAACAAACCCTTGGAGATCCGCGCCCGCAACGTGGTGCTGGCCAGCGGCGGCTTCGAAGGCAACCCGGAAATGCTGAGCCATTATGTCGGCCCGCAAGCCCAGTTTATCCGGCCGGTCTCGCGTGGTGGTCATTATAATCGCGGCGAGGGTGTGCGCATGGCGCTATCCGCCGGCGCCGCGCCCTGCGGGGATTTCGGCAGTTTCCATGCCCAGCCTGTCGACCCGCGCTCCGCCGATATCGAGCCGGTTGTGCTGAACTACTCCTACGGGGTCCTGGTAAACGACGAAGGCCGGCGTTTCACCGATGAAGGCCCGGCGATGGTCGACGCAACCTACGAGGTCGTCACCCGGCTGATCATGGGACAACGGCACGGGATTGCCTACGCGGTGTTCGACGCGGGGCTAGACGATGTCGAGAACTGGCAAGTGACCGTGCGGTCGCGCGAGGCACCACTGCAAGCCGACACGCTGGAGGAACTCGCCCAGGCAATGGAGATCGAGCCGCGCGAACTTATCGGGACCATCGACGCCTACAACGCCGCCTGCCCCACCTCCGGCGCCTTTGACTTCATGCAACCGGATGGCCTTGCGACCGAAGGGCTGGAGCCGCGCAAATCGAACTGGGCCCGGCCAATCGTCAAGCCACCGTTTCGCGCCTGGCCGATCATCTGTTCCAATTGCTTCACCTTTGGCGGCGTGAAGGTCGACGACAACGCGAGGGTGATCAACACCGAGGGCGACACCATCCCCGGCCTCTACGCCGCCGGCGAGGTGGTCGGCCTCTACTATCGTGTCTATACCGGCGCGACCTCGGTCATGCGCGGCGCGGTAACCGGACGCCTCGCCGGAGCGGACGCGGCGCGACGGCGCAATACCGCCGGCTAGCCCCTATCCAAGAAACCCGAAGACCGCGCCGATGATCGCAAAGCGTACTGTGTGGTAGCCGCCATTGATCATGAACAGACGCATGGTCCGCCGCTCGAACAGATAGATCGTGCCAAGCGCGCCGGACACCCAGAACACGCCCACCGCGATGCCCCAGCCGATCGAGCGTTGAAGCTCCGGCGCCTCGCCGATGAAGACCCCGAACAGGATCGCCGACAGCGCGGCCAGCACGAAGGTCGCGCCATAGGTCTTAGCCGGGTTGAAGCCGTCCATCAACTCCTCGGCGGTAGTCCCGTGCTCCGCCATCCAGGCCTTGCCGAAGAGCGGCCCGTACCAGAGCGCCCCAAGCCCAAAACTCAATACCGTCGCCACCGCGACGGCGATCCACGAAATGGTCGGCATGTTCAGTCTCCTTCCGGGAACGGGGTGCTTCACATTAGTCTACATCAGCTTTCAGCGCTTGCGCGCATCCGAGACCTAAGGTTCACATCCCCGCCGCCCGCCCTCGTGAAAACGGGGACGGGATGACGTATAGTGAAAAGGCTCGAAACCCCGCCAACAGGGAACCAGCGTGAAACTTTCCCTTTCCACCAGAATCGCCGAATCCTCGAGCCGCAAGGACGTGGCGGAGATGCCGATCGAAGCCCTCGCTCCGCTCGCTAGGGTCGCCGGTTTCGAAGGACTTTCCATGCGCGCTTCGGTGGTCTCCGTCGGCTCACCTCAAAATCGCGTCGATGCGGTTCGCGCGGCGTTGGAACGCGAGAATCTGGCCGTGTCCATGGTCATGGGGGATATTCCGCTCGCGACCAATTCGCCGGAAGCGCCGTTGGCCTTGCGGAATATCACGCCTTACCTTGATCTCGCCGCAAACCTGGGTGGCCGGCTGGTCCGCGTGATGATGCACGGAGATGACGATATCGGGCACGCCCAACGCGCCGCCGACGAGGCAAACGAGCGCGGGATGACGCTCGCGCATCAGACCCATTGGGGCACTCTGTGCGAGACCGTCGAGGGCACCCTGGAGACCGCGCGGCGGGTCGGACGCCAAAATTTCGGGATAACCTTCGAGCCGGCCAATCTTCTCGCCTGCGGCGAGGCCCATGACTCGGAAGCGATCACGCGCCTGGCCCCACATCTGGTGAACGTCTATTTCCAGAATGTGCGCCTCGACCCCGACGGCCCACATGTCTTCAAGACCCGTGCCCGCGGCCCGGTGCCGCTCAGTTATGTTCCGCTCGACGATCCAGGTGGCCTGAGCGCCCGCGACATGGTCAGCGCCCTGGCCAAGGTTGGCTATAACGGTTGGGTCAGTGTTCATCAGCCCCTACGCGACGGTCAGACGGTCGAGGACGCCATCGCCGAGGCGGCGGCGGTCTTCCACCCCCTCGTTGCCAATCCCTAAACGATCTGGAACAGTGGCGCCCCGACATCGCCTAGCTCCGGAGCCCTGCCATGCCCACACAAATCGGCGCCTTCTTTCCGACCCGCGATATGCCCGCGGACGCCTCCCAGATTCGCGATTGGGCACAAGCCGGCGAGGCCTTGGGATATGACTATCTGGAGATCTCGGACCATGTCCTGGGCGCCGACCGCGCGTCTCTGCCGGATTTCGAAGGCCCCTATGACGTGGATGACAGCTTTCACGAGACCTTCTGCACTCTCTCGTATATCGCGGCGGTGACCGAAAAGGTCGGCCTTGCCAGCGGCGTGCTGATCCTCCCGCAACGCCAAACCGCGCTGGTGGCGAAACAGGCGGCCCAGGTTGATGTGCTTAGCAACGGTCGCCTACGCCTCGGTATCGGCGTCGGCTGGAACCCGGTGGAATACGAAGCCCTGGGCGAGGATTGGTCGAAACGCGGTCGCCGCCAAGCCGAGCAGGTCACGCTGATGAACCAGCTATGGACCCAGCGCACGGTCGACTTCGAAGGCGACTTCGACATGGTCAAGCACGCCGGCGTCAATCCGCTCCCGATCCAGCGCCCGATCCCGGTCTGGTTTGGCGGCGGCGCCGATCCCGTGCTGCGGCGGGCCGCGAAACTCGGTCAAGGCTGGATTCCCCTCGGCAATCCCGGGAGCAAGACCAGCGCCATGCTCGATGCGCTGCGCGGGTACCTCAAGGAAGAGGGACGCGATCCCGCGACCTTCGGCATCGAGGCTTGGATCCGCTATGGCGACGGCAATCCCGACGATTGGCGCGCGACGGCGGACAAGTGGCTGGCCCTCGGCGCCACCCATCTGACCTTCTACACATCCGGCCAGGGTGCCGGCCCCCTGGACAAGCAGATCGCGGCGATGCGCGCGTTCAAGGAGACGGTTGGTTAAAGCGCCGTCGCCCTACATCTCGCGGATCGCGGCGACGAAGCGATCGATCTCGTCATCGGTGTTGTAGTAGTGGACACTGGCGCGGACCAACCCGTCTTCCAGACCGCGCGCGAGATAGCTGAGGCGCATCCCCGGCCCGCTTGACGTGGAGACGTTGATGCGATGCTCCGCCAGCCGGTCCTTGACGTCACCAACGGACAGACGCGCGTGCTGGAAAGTGACCAGACCGCATTTGACCTCGCCCTCGTCGGCGAGCTTGATCTCGCGAATGTCCGCCAGCTCCGCGCGCAGGCGCGCCGCCAGCGTTGAAACACGCTCCCAAATCGCCTCGACGCCCCAACTCATCGCGTAGTCAATCGCCACGCCCAAAGCCGCCTGCCCGGCGAAATACCGCTCCCAGTTCTCAAACCGGCGGGCATCCTCGCGCACAACATAGGTCTCCGCGTCAAGCAGGTCGGCGGCGAACTGATCCAGTAAGGGCGGCTCCAGCTTGGTAATCCACTCGCGGCGGACGTAAAGCAGGCCGGTGCCGCGCGGCCCCCGCAGATATTTGCGCCCCGTCGCCGAGAGAAAATCACACCCCAGTTCCTCGACATCCAAGGGGATCTGTCCCGCCGACTGGCACGCGTCCAGAAGAAACGGCACCCCATGGGCCCGCGCGATCCGTCCGACTTCCTTGGCCGGGTTGACCAGGCCGCCACCGGTCGGGATATGGCTGATCGAGATCAGTTTCGTGCGGCTATCGATGGCGCCTTCAAGCGCTGTTGTGTCGATCTGTCCGTAATTATCGTTGGGGATGACCACCACCTCGGCGCCGCATTGCCGGGCCCGCTGCAGGTATGCGATCAGGTTGCTGCCATACTCGGACACCGTCGTCAGGATCCGGTCGCCCTCGCCGAGCGGAAAGGCATAGAACACCATGTCCCAGGCTCGGGTCGCGTTCTCGACAAAGGCGATCTCGTCCGGGTCACCGTTCACCAGCCGGGCGGTGGCTTTGTAGAAGTTCTCAAGCGCGTCGTGTCGCGCGGCGGCGGTCTCGTAGCCGCCCTTGACCTCGTCATCGCGCAGATATTCGTATAGGTAATCCGCGACCGGGGCGGGTGTCATCGCCGAGCCGGCATTGTTGAAATGGATCGCCCGCTCGCAGCCGCGGGTCTCGCGACGAGCGCGTTCTATGTCGAAGGTGATGGGGGGCATCGGATCTCCATGGCTGGTCTCGAGGGCGGCGGACGCTAACAGAAACCATGGGGCGATGTCATGGACGGTCTTGGGGCGTTTAGCGACGGCTTAGTGCCCGGGGTTCGCGGCGTTCAGCCCCTGTTTTCACAGGGGCGACGGGAAAGTGCGAAAATGCGATCCGCCTCGCCTCGCCTCACACCGCCTGATAGCCACCATTCTCGGCATAGGCTTCCTCGCGATAGAAGCCCAGCTTCTCCATGGTCGGGAAATCGTTGAACGAGAACAGACACGCCTCCTCGCGGCCCGAGGCATTGGCGTGTTCGTGCCACATCCAGGTGGGCACGCAGAAGATGTCCTTCTCTTTCCAGTCAAAACGCTTGCCGGCGATTACCGAGTGCCCGGATCCCTTGGCGACGTGGTAGATCACGTTACCGGTATGCCGGTGCGCCTTGGTGTGCTCGCCCGGCCTCAGCATCTGCATATGCGCGCCCATGGTCGCCATCACATGGCCGCCGGTGCGCGGATTGGCATAGCGCATGATCACGCCATCATGTGGTGAGCCATCGGTGACCTTGGCATGGTTCATCAAGCCCTCGTAGGTCGGCTCCCAGGCAAATTTGAGCAGCGGCGAGTAGCCACGCTCCCAGCCGTCGTCGACAGGCAGCAGTCCCGCCGCGCCATAGGTCATCGGCGAGTCATTCCGGGGGTGGTTCGGCTTTTGATAGAGTTCGGGATGAACGGCGTAGAAATTCGCCTCCAATGCGTTGGTAAGCGGGATATCCAGCCCGTCCTGCCAAAGACAGATCTCGCCGTCCTCCTCGACACCGTGATCATGCCAGGTACCGTTCGGCGTGATGACGAAATCGCGCGGGCCCATGGTGACTTCATGGCCGTCAACAACGGTGTAGGCGCCCTTGCCTTCCATCACAAAACGCAGCGCCGAGGCGGCGTGCCAGTGCGCGGTGGTCCGCTCTCCCGGGCGCATCACCTGGATGCCGCTGAACAGCCAACCACAGCAGGCGCTGACGTCACGGCGCTTGGGATTGCGCAGATAAACCACCCGGCGGCCCGCGTCATCGGCCGATACCAGATCCAACGCCCTCAGAACCTGGGGGCGCAGTTCCGCGTGCCGCCAGATCATCGGCGCCGAGCTGGCGACGGGTTCCCAGGGCTCGATCTCATTGGCGACGGTCCAGAGCGCGCCGGTATCCTGGGTTTCCAGGTCGGCGTAATAGGCCTCCAGATCGGCATTGCCCTTGACGATCGCGCGCCCGATCCGCTCGTCCCTCTCGTCCGCCATATCAGCCTCTCGATCCGACAATTCGAGGGGGGATCGTCCGATGTCCGGATCAATCGCGCAAGACCTGGTCAACTAACGTCGACGAAGCGCCAGAACCGCGCCCACGACGGCGGCCGGCAGTGCGATCGCGACATAGGCCGCGCCATATCCGCCAAGCCAGTATCCAAGACCGAAGATCGCGGGGTAGACGATCTGACCGGCGGAGCCAAAGGCCAGGATGCCACCGGTCATGCGACCAGCCTCGCCCGCCGGCGCCAGCCGCGCCGCCTCGGATAGCAGCACCCCATGCCAGGATAGCACCGACAAGCCGACCGCGCAGTTCACCCCCAAAACCGCCGCGTGGCTCCAATGCGGATCAAAGGCACCGATCAGGGCCGTGGAGCCCGCCATGATCATCGCCAGCGAGGCAAGCAACGCGCGAGGCCGTACCAGGGTGCTGCCGACCCAGCCCCAAAAAATGCGCGCCGGAACCGCCAGCAAGGTCGCCACCCCGAGGATCTCGCCGGCGGTCTGGTAGTCAAAATTCAGATCCTCATGGAGATACGTGATGGTGAAGTTGGTGTAGATCGCCTGCATGCCGACGAAGGTGAAGGCGGCCATCGCCATCGCCCGACGCTCAAAAACACTCAGGACATCCCGGATATTGATCGCGAAATCCACCAACCTGGGCCGCGCGGTCGGGTCGCGATCCCGATCGAACTCGGCGCGGAGCGGTTGCAGGATGATCGCGATGGCGAGGCACAGCAGGGCTAGACCGATCAACGTCACCCGCCAACCTTGGGTGACGGCAAGCGGCACCAGAATAAACCCGGAGATAGCAACCCCAGCCGGAACCCCCGTCTGCTTAATCGAGAAGACCAGCGGCGCCCATTTCGGAGGCGCATAGGCGGCTAGAATTTGTGAACTCGCGGGTGTCGCCACGGTCGAGCCGAAGCTGATCAACAAAACCCCAAGGCCTAGCGCGACGACCACCAGGACCGGGCTCGCCAGCAGCGCCGCCACCGAAAGGCCCGCCGCCATCATCACACACCCGACCTGGCTGGTACGCAACGCGCCCAATCGGCGGATAACCCCACCGCATGCCGCCATCACACAAAGCGAGCAAATCGCGTAAACCCAGGTATAGACCAGCACATATTCGGCATCGAAACCCAGTTCACTCGCCATCGGCACGAAAAGCGCCGGCAACCCAACCTTCGCGGTGGTCGCGATGGTCTGCTGAACAAGCATGGCGCCGATGGCGATGAGCAGAAGAGGCATTGGCGGAGAATTCCCTTCTCGGGCGCCCGTGTCACGCGAGGTTTACGATGTTCCGGGCAATCATCTCACTGAGGGTGACGCCGGGGCGTGACCATGCCCCCGCCTTCGGTCACTCTCTTGGAACAGGCTGGCGTGCCCGGAACCACGGGAAATGGAGGTTAGTCAAATAGGAGCGAGGATCATGCCCTATACTTTAGATTAAGAAAACATTATAGACAGTTGATTATTAGATATCTTTATTTCTCATGAGGCGTGACTTTTCTCGCTGCCAGTCGCGGCGCTTGCTGTCCTCGCGCTTGTCGGTTTTACGTTTCCCGCGGGCCACGCCAAGTTGAACCTTGGCAATGCCACGATGATTGAAATAGATGGTTAGCGGCACGATGGTGCAGCCCTCGCGGCGCACCAGGCCGAGAAGCCGGTCTCGCTCCTTCTTGTGCACCAACAACTGACGGACGCGGCGGGGTTCGTGGTTGAAACGGTTGGCCGCGGCGTATTCCGGGATATGAGCGTTGAACAGCGTCAAGGCGCCGCTCGACTCGCCGGCATAAGCTTCGCCGATGCTCGCCTTACCCTCGCGCAGGGACTTCACCTCGGTGCCGACAAGAATGATTCCGGCCTCGATGGTCTCGTCGATGAAATAGTCGTAACGCGCCCGCCGATTTTGCGCGATCGGGCGCGTGTCCGTTCCGGCCGCCATGGCAGCCTCCAGGCGTCTAGATTGTGGCGTGAACGCCGATCGCGATTACTAGTTCAACAAACCCGCGTGGCGCATCGCGTCCTCGACCCGCTGTTTGCTGGAATCAGCAATCTCCCAGATCGGTAGCCGCGCGTCCGGTGAGCAGATCCCCAACAGGCTGGCCGCGTATTTCACCGGCCCCGGGCTGGTCTCGCAGAACAATGCGTCATGCAGCGGCAGCAGCCGGTCGTTGATCGACATCGCCGTCGCCACGTCACCCGCCTGCCAGGCCTTGTGCATCTCCGCCAACGGTCCGGGCGCGACGTTACAGGTGACCGAGATACAGCCATGCCCACCCTGGGCCAGATACGGCATGATCGTCGCGTCCTCGCCGGAAAGCTGGCAGAAATCAGGACCAATCGCCAAACGGGTCTTCAGCGGGCGCACCAGATCGGCGGTCGCGTCCTTGACCCCGACGACATTGGGGTGCTCGGCAAGGCGCTTCATGGTGTCGATGGACATGTCGATCACGCTACGCGGCGGAATGTTGTAGATGATGATCGGAATGTCGACCGCCTCGGCGATGGCGGTGAAATGCCGATACATGCCTTCCTGGGTCGGCTTGTTGTAATACGGCGTCACGTGCAA
This sequence comes from Alphaproteobacteria bacterium, assembly GCA_016780745.1. Classification (GTDB taxonomy): domain Bacteria; phylum Pseudomonadota; class Alphaproteobacteria; order Thalassobaculales; family Thalassobaculaceae; genus JADHLJ01. Next base: position 10,013 of record JADHLJ010000160.1, read on the forward strand.
GGCGGCGTCCGCGCCGGCTTCCTTGGCATGGCGCGTGAAGTCTATGGCCTCGGCCGTGGAGTTGGAACCAGCGCCGGCAATGACCGGAACCCGGCCATTGGTTTCCTCGACACAGAGCTCGACAACCCGCTTGTGTTCCTCATGACTGAGGGTCGGCGATTCGCCGGTGGTGCCCACCGGGATCAAGCCGTCCGTCCCTTCGTCAATCTGCCAATTAACGAGTTTGCGGAACGCTTCCTCATCCACCCCATCATCCTTGAAGGGTGTGATCAGCG
>JADHLJ010000161.1 GCA_016780745.1 Alphaproteobacteria bacterium
CTGTTCTGGTTTGTACGGAAATTTGTGCCAAGTCACTATAACTGTGGGAGATTTCTCAAAAAACCGGGCTAAACGTCGCCCCATTTAGGAAGATTTCCCTGTATTTTCCCGCGAATCGGGGAACTTTCCACCCAGAGCACGGTTCGCCCTCGCCTGCCCGCTCAGCCAAACAGTCTCCCTCAATGCTGTCTCTCCTAGGCTCCGATGCGGATCTCGCCAATCCATGCGTCTTGTCCGTGGGTTAGCGGCGGTGGTGTCAGTAGACCGTCATTGGGAGACCGCGAGGTAAACGCTATCGTGGCGCTGGCGGTGGGAACGTCTCTGGCCCGGGTTTTCGGACTTACGGATGGGGATCAAAAGTCGCGGGCCCGTCTACGTGAATTGGCGAACGAGCGGCGACGGTTCGGGTATCGGCGCCTGTTGATCCTGCTGGAGCGGGAAGGTTGGGCGGTAAACCACAAGAAGGTTTATCGGCTGTACCGCGAGGAAGGCCTCGCGGTGCGTCGCCGGCGTGGTCGCAAGCGAGCGCTCGGAACACGCCGGCCGATCATCGTTCCGGATCGGGTGAACCGGCGCCCCTCTCAGGCATGCCATGCATGCCCTGCCGGGCAAGGGGAGCCTTGACTTCGTCTCTGATGCGTTGACGGATGACCGGCGCTTCCGGTCCCTGTGTGTCGTCGACGACTTCAGCCGGGAAGCGCTGGCGATCGTCGTCGACACATCCCTGTCCGGCACCCGGGTGGCAAGGGAGTTGGACACCGTGATCCGCCAACGTGGTCGACCGGACATCATCATCTCCGATAACGGCACCGAATTGACCAGTCACGCGATCTTGCGGTGGACACAATATTGACAGGTTTCTTGAAACTCAAAGCTTGAGCGCGTCGCACGGCTTATCACCCAAGGGGGAATAGCGCGCAATCATGCATAAGCTCAATCCACTTGGAGCACGATTCAAAGCGGATCATCGCTAGCGACGACCCGAGCGCGCGTTATTTCGGCCGCTTCGCGCCGTAGCGAGACCGGCTCTGCTTGCGGTCCTTGACACCTTGCGTGTCTAACGTACCGCGCACGATCCGATATCGAACACCAGGAAGGTCGTTCGGCCCGCCGCCTTGAATAAGCACTACAGAGTGTTCCTGCAGATTGTGACCTTCGCCCGGAATGTAAACGCCAACCTCCTTCGCGTTCGTCAGACGAACGCGAGCCACCTTACGAAGGGCGGAGTTCGGCTTACGAGGAGTTGTGGTGTAGACGCGGGTGCACACGCCACGCATCTGCGGGTTCCCATCGAGCGCCTTGGCGGTCGGTTTCACAGGCTTGCTCTGGCGCGGCTTGCGAATCAACTGATTAATCGTTGGCATCTGCGTTCGTGCTCCTCTGGCTTCTGCGACCGAAACCAGCATTCATTTTTCAAGGCCGATCGTTTAGTCGCGTCGACGTCGAGTGTCAAGGGCTAGGTCGCACAAACTGGCCACCTGGCGAAGATCCAGTTAGCAAACTCGACAAGACCGCCAAACAGCGAGAAGCGCAACCATTTCCTACCAAAGACGATTTTCGCATTCATGCGCAGGCCATCAGACGAGCTCCAGCGCCCCAATGTCAAATTTATTTCACTTCAAGCGCGCTTCAAGCGCGCTTCACGGGCGCGTAGACGGAAAGCTGGTCAGGCGTCTTAACGGCCCGGTCACGCATTACGAACTCGACGGAGACCTGACCGACAGCTCGGGCAACGGTTTTGATGGCGCGGGCAACGGCGATCTGGCACGAGGGCACTTGGCAAAGGCGGTTCCGAGTTCAGCAACCCAGCGGCGAGCGGTCTCGAAGCGTCGGTCCACGCCGCGCTCGGCCATTAGCTCTTCGACGTCGCCCCACGGCGCTTCAAGGCGCTCGGATTGCGGTCGTCATCGGTTCCCCAACCCAGTGACAAATCGAGGATCGCATGGATCAGCGCGGTGTGGGTAACCTCCACAAAGCCATAGTCATCGGCCGGAACATGAAAATTCAAATCCCCTGCCCGCCTGAGCGGATTCTCCGGATCGAATCCGCTGAAGGTAATGACCGAGCAATCCTTCTCGCGGGCCGCCGCCACCGCCGCCAGGATGTTCGGTGACGATCCACTGGAGCTGATCGCAATCAACACGTCACCCGGCTGGGCGTAAAAATCGACCTGCTTGGCGAACATCGCCTCCGGCCCGATATCATTGACCAACGCCGTCAACATCGCCCCGTCATTTACCGATATGGCCCGGATCCCCGCGTTCTTGGAAAAATCCAACGCGAAATGGACAGCCATCGATGCGCTGCCGCCATTTCCGATCAGGATAAGCTTTCGGTCGCGCCCGTGGGCATCCCTTCCTATCGTCAGGAATTGGTTGATTCCCTCGGCGAGGCCGACGGACTTGTCGTCCGATCCCTCCGCGACCGTAACCGCGGTGTTGGTGGCAAGGCTGTTCATAACTTCGAAATAGCGCGTAACCTGTTTCTCGGTGACGGACATCCTCGCCTCCTATTTTAGCACTCCAGTAAGCGCCTAAATAACGTTGACCTTGTCGATGGGTTTGCGATTCCCGACAATCCCACTTGTAACGCGCCGACCCTGTTTCCGATCAATCCTAGATCCGCCATTCGACCGGCGTCTTTCATGAGGACAACGGTTGGTGATCAGCGAGTCGCGTCAACCGGCCGGGCATTCGACCGCAACCCTCAACCATAGTCGGTATCTCGGCGTATCCTCGCGAACCGAGCCGTCCATGCCTGACGGCGCCGGTCACCCCATGGTTGCGAAAACCTCGCGGGTAACCTGATACCGAAGTGGTAAACCGGCAACCCAGCGCTCAAACTCCTCAATCGCGCAATCTGCGAGCCGCGTCACTTCATCACCAATGGTGCCGCCGATATGCGGGCTGATGATAACATTCTCAAGGTCCCAAAACGGTGAATCGGAAACCGGAGGTTCGGGCCAAGTGACGTCCAAAAGCGCCGTCAGATCCCGACGCTCGCGGAACACTTCGAGCAGGTCCGCCTCGACCACTTGCGCACCGCGGCCAGTGTTAATGAATGTCGCGCCATCGCGCATCCGTTGGAATTGCGCCGCGTCGATGACGCCTCGGGTCGTCTCGATGTCGGGAATATGGTTGCTGACCACCTGCGCGCGCGCGAAAACCTGATCCATCGACACAAGCTCCACACCCAAATCCACCGCCCGCTCAAGCGAGACCATTGGATCATAGGCAATAACGCGGACCGGGTAAGAGGCGAGAAGCTGGCACAATCGCGTGGCGATCTTGCCAAGACCAAGCAGACCGATGGTCTCCCCATTAACCCCACTCCTAGGGAATTGCTTGGCCTCAACCGTCTTGAATTGGCGATAATTCCGAGTCGCCCGGAAATACCCCCGCAACGAAAGCAGGATTTGCGAGAGGCACATTTCGGCCACGGGGATCGCATTGACGTTCCAGGCGCTAACCAAAATGACATCGCGCTCCAATAACGGTGGCGCGAAAGCCTTTACGTTTCCCGCGGCATAGAAAACCGCTTTCAAATTTGGCATGGCGTTTAAATGGCGTTGGGTGAAACTTGGCATCCCCCAGGTCGCGAATATGACCTCAACATTCGCCAGCGCCGCCGCGTGGATTTCGAAATTCTCGGCGGTCACGACCTCTGGATAGAGATCCGTCAACATCTCCACCCGCTCGCGCCTGCCCTGTCCATAAACCGCGCCATCTCCGACGGGGTAATCGTAAAACATCGCGGCTTTCATCTCGGCGCCTCTACTTCTCGGTGAAAATTCGCTGTCCTCTACGACAAACCCAGCGTTGGACCGCTGGGCCCGAATATCAACCCTTTGCCCTCGCCTGGGTTAAGACCGATACGCGGAACACTTTCAGATAACATGTTGGACGATCGGTTTCATGAAACAATCGCGGCGCCGGATAGCGGAGATGTTTTTGACGCCGCGGCGACTTCCTGTAACTCTATCGGCACGCATTCGCGGCGATTCGTTCAGCGTCGTTTCGCTGAACCCGGAGATGCCTTCGCGGTGCTTGACGGTCCAGTCGACACGGTGACCGGACGACAAGACACAGCGATCCCACCACCGGCCCGATTTAAAATCCCGCGGCCTCGGTCCGAGCGCACGGGGATTGAACCAACGGAGACGCATGGAACTATTGATCAACATCGTCGGCGCCGTGGCCCTTCTGATCTGGGGCGTGCGCATGGTCCGTACCGGCCTTACCCGCTCGTTGGGAAGCGCCTTGCGGGCGGCGGTCACGCGATCCACCGGCAATCGGTTCAGCGCGTTCTTCGCCGGTTTCGGCATTACCGGCCTTCTACAGAGCAGCACCGCGACGGCGCTTATTGCCGCGTCCTTCGCCGGTCGCGGCTTGTTGACCACCGCCATGGGGCTTGCCTTGATGCTGGGCGCCGATGTCGGCTCGACCCTTATCGTTCAAGCCTTGTCGTTCAACGTCACGTGGTTGTCGCCCGTGCTGATCGCGGTGGGCGTGGCCTTGTTCGTGTCTTCCTCCGACAGCACCAGACGCGCCCTGGCGCGAACGGCGATCGGTCTCGGCCTGATCCTGCTGTCGCTAACCCTGGTCGCCAAGGCATCCCTGCCGCTGCGCGAAACCGAGGGCTTAGCGGTCGTCTTCGAGGCTTTGGCGGAAGAAAAGATCCTCGCCGTGCTGGTCATCGCGGCGCTGACCTGGTTCGCGCATTCCAGCGTCGCGATCGTGCTTCTGGTCATGTCGCTCGCGACCGCCCAGGCCGTCGGCCCAGAACTTGGCCTGGCCATGGTATTGGGCGCCAACCTCGGCGCGGCGATCACCGCCTTCGTCGCGACCTCGCGCTCGGTACCGGCGGCGCGCCGGGTGCCGCTCGGAAACCTGCTGATGCGCGGCCTGGGCGTCATCGCGGTTCTTCCCGCGCTTACCCTGGTCATGCCTTACCTGGCGCAGGTCGAGGCGGAGCCGGCCCGCCTGATCGCGAATTTCCACACCGCCTTCAATCTCGGGCTCGCTCTGGTCTTTCTCCCTTTTGTCGGGCTGATCGCCGGACTGACGGAGCGGATACTGCCGGATCAGGCGCGGGCCGAAGACCCGGGCCGTCCCCGTTATCTCGACCCCGACGCCCTCGACACGCCGTCCATCGCTCTCTCCAGCGCGGCACGCGAGACCTTGCGCATGGGGGACGAGGTCAAGGCCATGCTGGAACAGACCAAGCAAGTCTTCGCGACCAACGATTCGAACCTGATGCGAAATGTCGAAGCGCGCGATGACGTGGTCGACCAGTTGCACGAGGCGATCAAACTCTATCTGACCGGCCTTGCGCGGAACGAGATGGACGAAAAGGAGAGCCGGCGCAGCATCGAGGTCCTGAGCTTCACGACGAATCTTGAACATATCGGCGATGTCATCGACAAAAATCTGATGGAGCTCGCCAACAAGAAGATCAAGAACCGGTCGTCCTTCTCCAAGGAAGGCCAGGCGGAACTGGAGGTTTTCCACGACCGGGTTTTGGACAACCTGGACCTTGCCCTGAACATTTTCATGACGCCGAACCTCGACCTCGCGCGAAAGCTGCTTCGCGAGAAAGCCGAGTTGCGGGACCTGGAGCGCACGCTCACCGAATCCCATTTCGCCCGAGTCGGCGAAGGTCGAGTGGAGTCGATCGATTCGAGTTCCGTGCATCTCGACATCCTGCGGGACCTCAAACGGATCAACAGCCACCTGACATCCGTCGCCTATCCAATCCTCGAACTGCACGGGGAGTTGACGGAAAGTCGGCTGATCGACCGGGAAGACCGCGTCAAAACCTGAACATCGGTATCAGGAAGTCCGGCCGGACCCGATGAAGGGCCGAAACGCGGTCGATCTCGTCATCCGGGGCATTGGCGAAGATACCGCCACGCACAAGCACGCTCGACAAGCCCGCCGCCGCCGCGCCGGCCACGTCATGCTCGATGCTGTCACCGACACAGAGGATCCGGGAGGCTTCGACGTCGGAATGAAGCGCCATGGCGAACTCATAGATCTCGGGATGCGGCTTGCCGATCCATCGAACGTCTCCGCCAAGCTCCTGATAAATCTGGGCAATCCTGCCCGGCCCGAAATAGTGTTCCTTTCCGAGAAGCGAGATCTTGTCCGGGTTGGTGCAGATACACGCCACCCCGCGCGCGGCGGCGGGCGCCAGGAGTTCGCGATAATGCTGCTCGGGGTAGAGGTTTCCCTCGCTTCCAGCCAGGAGAATGAAATCCGCGTCGGCTGGATCGTCTTGGAGTTCGATGTCCAGGTCCGCGACCGCGGAAAGGTCCTCGCCGCTGGTGATCAGATAACAGCGCTTGAAGCCATCTACTGAGTCCGCGGAACCATCCCTACGAAGAAGATTCCACGCGACCTCGCCCGACGTCACCATATGGCCATAGAGGTCCCTCTGGAGCCCCATCCGTTCCATGCGCGCGATATTCGATGCCGCCCGCTTGCCGGAATTGGAGATTATGACCACCGCTTTGCCACGTTCCTTGAGGACTTCCAAGGTCGCGACCGTCTGAGGATAGGGTTCGGCGCCGTCATGCAGGACACCGAACTGATCCAGCAGAAACATATCGAACCCGTCGATGATCTCGGAGAGTCCCGAAAGATGCTTCATTGCGCGTCGCCCGAGCCACGCAAAACACCCACGCCGCCTGGCGGCATAATTTTAAGTCCCGCGCGCGTGGGAGAGGGCGAGGATTCCATTGCGAGGATCATGGCGACTCTTTAGGGTGTTGAAACAATTTTGTAACATGTCGGTCACAATAAGGCCGATGCTATCTCCTGGGGGCAATATGAAACTGGGTAAATTCGCTTTTATGGGTATGGCCGCGATCGCCGCGCTTGGTTTCGCGACCATCGGCTCGCCGACCGGCGCGCTGGCGGCGGAGAAATGTGACACAGGCACGCTGGACGACAGGTATTGCGACCGCGACCTAGATCAGACCGCCGATCTTCCGGCGGACCCGTCCAAATGGGTCGATCCGGACACGCTGATCTTCACCTACACGCCCGTCGAGGATCCGGCGGTCTATGCCAGCATTTGGGACGGCTTCATCAAGCACATGTCCGACGTGACCGGCAAAAAGGTCGTGTTCTTCCCGGTTCAGAATAACGCGGCCCAGCTTGAAGCCATGCGTTCCGGCCGGCTGCATGTCGCCGGTTTCAACACCGGGTCCAACCCGATCGCGGTTAGCTGCGCCGGGTTCGTGCCTTTCGCCATGATGGCCTATCAGGACGGCAGCTTCGGCTATGAGATGGAGATCATCACCCAGGTCGACAGTGACATTAAGTCTCCCGCCGACATCAAGGGCCGGACCCTGGCCTTCACTTCGCCGACTTCGAATTCCGGTTTCAAGGCGCCCTCGGCGATCCTGAAGGGTGAGTTTGGCCTGGAAGCCGAGAAGGACTTCAAGCCGACTTTCTCGGGTAAGCACGACAACTCGATCCTCGGCGTCTATAACGGCGACTACGAGATCGCCTCGATCGCCAATTCGGTGCTGTTTCGGATGATCCGGCGCGGCGTGATCGAGGAAGGCAAGATTCGCTCGATCTACAAGTCCCAAACCTTCCCGACCACGGGCTATGGCCACGCACACAACCTGCATCCGGTGGTCGTCGCCAAGGTCAAGGAAGCGTTCTTCACCTATGAGTGGGACGAGAACTTCAAGAAGGAGTTCAAGCGCGCCGACCGCTTCATCAACATCCGGCACAAGACCCATTGGGACGTCATCCGTAAGATCGATACCGCCAATGGCGTCAGCTACGACTGCAAGTAGTCGATCTTTCCTCGCGACAAGTCAGGCCCGCCACACGACGGCGGGCCTGATTGATTTCACCGCTTCGGTTGCACCGGGGGCCGCATGCTGCGACTGGTTGGTCTAAAGAAACAATATCGAACCGGCGATCAGGCCTTGAAGGGCGTCGATCTCATCGTCCCCGACGGTCAGGTCATGGCCTTGATCGGCCCGTCGGGCGCCGGCAAGTCGACGCTGATCCGCTGCGTCAACCGATTGGTCGAACCGACCGGCGGTCAGGTCTTCCTGGGTGACATGGAACTGACCAAGCTATCGCGTTGGGCGCTCCGCCTGGCGCGCCGGCGCATGGGGATGATCTTCCAGGAATACGCGCTGGTTGAGCGGCTCACCGTGATGGAAAACGTGCTGTCCGGGCGCCTCGGTTATGTGGGCTTCTGGCGCAGCTGGTTTCGCAAATTCCCCAAGGAAGACATCCGCGAGGCCTATCGCCTGCTCGATCGCGTCGGGCTCATGCACATGGCCGATAAACGGGCCGATGAGCTCTCGGGCGGACAGCGCCAACGTGTCGGTATCTGCCGCGCGCTGATCCAGAACCCGGAATTGCTTCTGGTCGACGAGCCCACCGCGAGCCTGGATCCAAAGACATCGCGCCAGATCATGCGCCTGATCAACGAACTCTGCGCCGAACGCGGGCTGGCGGCGATCATCAACATTCACGACGTCCTGCTCGCCCAGATGTTCTCGCAGCGCATCGTCGGCTTGGAAATGGGCTCAATCGTCTATGACGGCCCGCCGGACCAGCTGACGCCCGAGGTCCTGACCCGGATCTACGGCGAGGAAAACTGGGAAGAAACCATCGGCAAGGTCGAGGACGAGGAATTGGACGAGGAAGACGATTTCGCCGTTGAAACACCGGGTCGCATGACGAGCGGGTCCGACTCATGACGGACCAGCCGGTCGCTCCCGTTTATCCGAACACCTGGAAGCGCCCACCGCTGATTAAAAGCGGGCTGCTGCGTTGGTCGATCGTCCTCGGCGCCGCGATCTATCTGGCGGCGGCGATCGGAACGATGGAGATTAACTGGACCCGGGTCGCCGAAGGCCTGCCCCGAGGCCAGCGCTTTTTGGATGCATTCTTCCCGCCGAACTTCGCCGATAACAGAGGCGTCGTCTGGGATGGTATCCAGGAGAGCATTTGGATGGCGATCATCTCAACCGTGGCGGGCATCGCGCTTTCGATCCCCATCGGTCTCGGCGCGGCGCGCAACCTCGCGCCCAAATGGGTTTATTTGTTTAACCGGGCGATCATCGCGGGCTCGCGCACTTTCCCCGAGGTTATCCTGGCGATCTTCGCGGTCAAGCTCTTCGGCTTCGGCCCCTTCGCGGGCTTCATCGCCCTGTCCATCGGCACCATCGGCTTCTACGCAAAGTTGCTGGCCGAGGACATCGAGAACATGAGCGAGGCCCAGGCCGAGGCGATCAAGGCGACGGGAGCCACGTGGTTTCAGTGGATCAACTACGCCATTCAGCCTCAGGTCATGCCCCGCATGATCGGGCTGGCGGTCTACCGCCTGGATATCAACTTCCGTGAATCAGCGGTCGTCGGCATCGTCGGCGGCGGCGGCATTGGCGCCACCTTGAACACCGCTTTCGACCGCTATGAGTTCGACACGGCGGCGGCGATACTGCTGATCATTATCGGGATCGTTCTGGTCCTCGAATACAGCTCCGGCTATCTGCGAAAATGGGTCCAATAGATGCCCTTGATTGAAACCCCCGACGGGCCGGACTGGCGCCGGCGCACCACGAAACAGGAATTCGGCGTCTGGGGCGGCTGGCTTCTCGGCACCGCGATCGTGGTCTACGCCTGGGAACTGATTTCCGAGAAAACCATCTGGTTCTTCGTGAGCGACGCCGGCACCCAGGCGTTGGATATCGGAAGCCGAATGATCCCGCCGAAATTCGAATATATGGATCAACTCTGGTGGCCGGTCTGGGATACCATCAATATCGCCACGCTCGGCACGGTGATCGCCTTGATCATCGCGATCCCCGTTGCCTTCGCGGCGGCGCGAAACACCACGCCCCATCCGATCGTGAGAGCTATCGCGCTGTTCGTCATCGTCTCGTCCAGATCCGTGAACTCCCTGATCTGGGCCTTGATGCTCGTGTTCATCTTCGGTCCGGGAATATTGGCCGGCACGATCGCCATTGGGCTCAGATCCATCGGCTTTTGCGCCAAGCTTCTCTATGAGGCAATCGAGGAGATCGACCACACCCAGGTCGAGGCGATCGAAGCAACGGGCGCCAGCAGGGCGCAGCAGATACTCTACGGCATCGTGCCTCAGGTATTGCCCACCTTCGCCGGTGTCGGGGTGT
>JADHLJ010000162.1 GCA_016780745.1 Alphaproteobacteria bacterium
CCGCACAGACTTGGTCCGCAAAGAGAAGTTGATCCGCCTGGACTCGTAATGAGATCCGAGATCATTCGGAACCATCCGATTGAAATAGAAAACACCACGCTTTTGGTAGGTGTAGGGGATTTGATTTAACACCCGAATTATCTACCCTCTTCGTCTGATTCAGACAAAGTGCAGATAAATCAGTGTGTTATTCGGATAACTGGTGCCGCAGGAGGGAAGTTCATCCCCTCTCCCAGGCACTATCCATACTGATAATCCGCACCTTCCCTAGAATCTCAGGTTACAGATTCATGGTCAACAGGCACCAAAGTTACTACCCTTTTCACTACCCTCCACCCCATGACCTCCTGCGACTCCCTGAGACCATCCTTCGACTATCCGGCGTATATCCCTCGGATATCCGTTGGACTCGTCAGCGGGGTTCTCAGGGCTTTCTGGAGGGTGTCCGAGGATGCGGTTGGCGGATCAGGAAGGGGACACCAGCCCTATAGGTACTAGTAGGCTCGTGTCCCCTTTCTTTTTGAAGGGGGTGCCAGGCCACACGGGGGGGTACCACCCTATCATGCATGGCCGCTCCCCATTTTCTGGATTTTGGGCTGTGTACAGAGGATTTCCCTTGAAAGCCCAACAGACCACACTTCGGACAATCCGTTGGATGATCCGAGGGATAGTCATAGGGTTTCTGCGGATATCCAGGGGATACACTGCGGATGACAGGGGCTAGTTCCATGCACGAATGCTGTGTGGATGCGGGGGGTCTGAGGTTGGGTGGGGATTGTTCCGAAAAGGACGCTTCTGACCCTATCTCGATAAAGAAAAGACAGATAGACAGCAAGACAGCTGTTTTAGAAAGTCCCTAAGGAAATGATTCCCTAGGGAACTTTCTATTTCGAGCCTTCAGCTGTCTATCTGTCTTCGGGAGGGGGTAGTCAGGCTTGACCGTATCGCCGATCACAAGATCACCCGGTTGGACGAACTGATGCCCTGGAGTTAGGCTCAGGGCTGAGCGTAGCAGGGGCCGGGGCTGATCGGTAGAGCTCCCAGGCCGGACGCTCACTTTGGATTCGAATTTCCACTGTCTGGGGGCGCAATCTTCTTGAGGCCACGGCGTCGTTCTTGGTCTTTGTGGATGCCCGGTGGTCAACGGTTTGGGGGGGCGAAGGGAGGCGGGCGGTATGATTTGCCGTTTGCAATCGGCGTTGCGGACCGGCTACCGACTCACGTATTGAGGTTGAACTTCGTGGATTTTGGATCGGAGGCCGAGATGTCCGACGATGATATGAATGCCGAGCGCCGGGAGTTTGAACGTCGGGATACTCGGATCGAGGCGGTATTGCATCTCGACCGCCCCATCGACGGTTTTATCGTGAACGCCTCTCTGGGCGGCTTCCTTTTTGAGCCCGTGGTGGATGTCGAGCCGGGTCGCGAAGGGACGCTCGAGTTTCTAGGAACCGCGACGGCGGTCCCTGTTACCGTCGTTGAAACCACGCCGCGCGGGACCCATCTCAAACTCGAGGCGGACGAGGATGTCTATATGGAACTGGCGTCGATGTCGGAAGATATGGCGGCGCTTTTGATCATCGCCGTCGGGATTAAGCCCTAAACCGCCTTGATGGCTGCTCGACTTAGAACCGATCGTTTTCCCGCCCCCACCAATTTCCCATTTCAACGAGACGTTCACCGAAATCCGGCCAATCCGGAAGCATCAGCGGCAGGCGAATGTCGTTTTCTACAACGCTCTCGATAAGCGCGCGATCTGGAATGACGTCCCGACCGCGATGGGCGCGACATAGTCGAAGTATCTCCGGTTCCTGACCCCAGACATAGACCTGTTCGGCTTGAATATTGTGTTGCATCTGGCGCGCTTGGTCGAATTTCTCCGGTTCGACAAGTTTAAGCCAGATGTCCGCGAGAAGCGTGTCCACCTTGTGATCGGGACGCCAGGTCAGGGCGTTATCCTCGACGATCTCAAGCTTGTTCCGGGCGACCTCCGGGATCTGATCGAATATCCCGCAATTCCGCATGAGATTGATGACATCCGGGTTGATATCAACCACCGTGACGCGGCTGACCTCTTCCCGGATGGCCCTGTTGATCGCCGCCCAACCCATGCCGAGGCCCAGCACCACGACATTTCCATATGCGGCTCGAATCCCGATCTCCTGGCTTTGCAACTCCACCGCCGCCATCGACATCCAGGAAGAATTGCCGTCGATGCTAGGGCCCGTAAGGATCGGGCGCATTCCGTGGAGTTCTCCCCAATATCCACGCTCTCCAGCGAGAATGATGTTCTTGAATTCCCATTCGCCAAGTCGGGCGTTCGGATATGTTGGTTGAAAGAGGTCTGTCGTGAACTCAGGGTTATGCATTGCGCTATCGATCCCATCTGAAATGCCCGTTAACGCTTTATTAGTGTTTAAGGAATTAATCCAAGCATCCGGGGATGGAGTGACATGTGACCTTGGCAAATTGCTAGTGTCGATCCGTCGTCTTGCTCCCCAAGGCATGGCGGCGCATGATGACGACGTTGGTGGCATGCACGCCCAGGGAAGGTGGACCAGGGAAGGTGGACCAGGGAAGGTGGACCAGGGAAGGTGGACCAGGGAAGGTGGACCAGGGAAGGTGGACCAGGGAAGGTGACCATGACGACGCCTTTAAACCGGGATCAGATCAACGCCTATCACGAAGACGGATTGGTTTTCGCGCGGGGGCTGTTCAACGCCCGCGAGGTCGCGTTGCTTCGATCCGCGATGGAACAGGACCCCGCGATCGCGGCGCATTCCCTGCTCCGCGCCGATGGTGAAGGCCTTGGCACCCGTATTTCGCTTTGGAACCGGGCTGGTGACAGTGTCTATGGCATGGCGGCGCGGTGCGAGCGGGTAGTCGATACGGCGGAAGCGCTCATCGGCGAGCCGGTCTACCATTTTCAATCGAAACTGACCGCCAAGGACCCTCGGGTGGGGGGCGCTTGGGAGTGGCATCAGGACTATGGCTATTGGTACTACAATGGTTGTCTGCGCCCGGACATGTTGAGTTTCATGATCGCGCTCGACCGCGCCGACCGAGACAATGGCTGTCTGCAGATCGTCAAGGGATCACACAAGCTAGGCCGGATCGACCACGTATCGATTACCGACAAGCAGAACGGCGCCGATCCCGCCCGCATGGAGGAGATCCTTAAGCGTCACGAGGTGGTGTATTGCGAGCTTGATCCGGGTGACGCGGTGATCTTTCACGCCAATGCGCTGCACCGCTCGGACCAGAACCGCTCGGACCGCCGACGCTGGACCTTCATGGCCTGCTACAACGCGATCTCCAATGACACGGTGACCCGCGATGATGACCGATATTACGTGCCGTTGGAGAAAGTAGATGATGGGGCCGTGCTTAGAGGCGGATTGAAATTCGCTTCCGGCGAGGATGAGCATTTCACCTCGCGCGCCTACGTACCGGATGTGGCGGGCGTGGAGCGGGTCTCCTAGTTCACCCAGCACACGACCTTGGCAACGGTCAGATTGTCTCGTAACTGAGTGCCGATCCTCGGAAACCCGGTGGGATCGACATTGGTATCTATCGCGCCACGGCTTGACGTCCGCGGTGTTGCGTCGGCACGGTCGAGCATGTCGCGAATTCCGGTCGGCGCCGTGGTAAAAACCCGGCCCCGGCGTGGCGAGCCCGCGACTGTTACGCCAATAACATCACCTTCGGCGTCAACCACGGGCCCGCCACTGATCCCGCCGAGGGAGCCCTTGATATTCGGGACCCTTTTGATCTCGGCCCAGGCTACCACCGGCTCACGCCCCCGATGTCCTCGCCCATGGACCACGTTCATCCGTCCGAGCAAGCGAGACCGCACATCGGCGGGCTTGCCCTGGGGATAGCCGAAATGAAAGGCTTCCTGGTTGCGACTGAGGTCGCGCGGCTCAAAACCCAGGGCCGTGGCGGAACGATCGGTATGAAAGGTCGCGAGATCGTGCCTGGGATTGAGGATCATGCGATAGCCTTTTTCGACACGCCGCCGACCCGTGACGATGCCAAATGTCGAGCATCCCTCGAGGACATGTCGGGCGGTCATCCACATTCCCTCGCCGATCGAAAACGCGGTACCGGTGCTGTTGCCTTTCTTCGTGTCCTCGATCCGCACAACCGGGTCATTCTTCGACGGTGGCGGAAGCAATGGTCCAGGCGTGGCCGGTTTCGGTCGTCGCCTGGGTGCCGCCTCGACAATCGCCGGGCGTCGTGGCGCGACTTCCACATATTCGCCGGATCCCGACTGGTCTCCCCCGCCAAATCCGTGAAAGACGAAAGCCAGAATAAAGACCAGGGCAAAACCGACCAGACCAAGGCGTTCGGGACGAAACATCATATGCCCTTCATTTCCGGCGATTGGCCGCGGCCCTAATGATGTGGTTGCCGTTACCGGGTTGTAAAGGAGGACAGGTCGATGGGAACGGCCTTTTGAGCCAGACGCGCGGTCAAGCGCCCGCGGGCGTCCCGATCTCCGATCAGCGCGCCGAGCCAGGCCTCGAAAGGCTCGTCATCGCCGTGATCGACGTGTACCCGCGACAGCATCTCGGGCTGCGTCGCCGAGCCGAAGATCCGTCCAGCCGCCTCGACCTCCGCGAGCGCGATCGGCGCGCCGTCCGGGGCATAAGCACCCCTGCGCCCGAGATAGCAGCCCACCGGAACCTTGGGGCGTCCGTCGCCGATCTCGATTTCGAGATCCTGGGCGACGCCATAGTCATAGTTCACCCCGATCGCCTCTGTCTCGTGCATGCGCTCCAACTGGTCCGGCGTCAGCCAGGTCAGGGACACGGCGACGCGCGTGCCCGGGGACGGGGCGAGGGTCGCGGGGATCGATCCATAGGAAGCCATATGCGCGGAATAGACCACGTCGTGATCCTTGAGTCGCGCGACGGTGACAGGGACCAAAGCGTCATCGCCGAACTTCCGCAATAGCTGTTCCGGCGCGCGGTTGGAGCCGACCGCGAGAACCGGTATCCGGTCCGTCAGGTGGATTTTCTCCTCGAATGCCTCGACATTTCCGCCGCGAAAAAGAAAGTCGTCCGATGGCGCCGGATAGGGATAGCCGAGCGCGCGGGCGATCTCCGGATTGTTTGTCATGGCTGGTCCGCGTGGTTGGTTTGGATTGTCTGGGACAGACTAGTCGTATCGATGCTTGATGCGTAGTGCCGGGTTGGCCATTGTTACGCTCAACGCTGGTGTGGACGCGCGCCAATCGCACGACCCTTTGGGAGAGATCCATGGGATCTTATAACGCGGCCGATGACCTGATCGGTCGAAATCTGGATGCAGGTCGGGGCGACAAAACCGCCTTTATCGACGCCGCCGGCTCGCACGGCTATGCCGAGGTCGCGGCACGCGCGGCGCGCTTCGCGAATACGCTGGAACGACTAGGAGTCCGGCGCGAGGCCCGGGTGGTTCTGGTCATGCTCGACTCGGTTGATCTCGTCGCCTGTTTTCTCGGTGCGATCAAGGCGGGCGTGGTGCCGGTGCCCCTCAATACAAGGCTCGCGGCGCGGGACTACGCCTATATCCTGGGTGACAGCCGAGCCGTGGCGCTGGTGGCCTCCGAAGCATTACTCGATACCGTTCTGAGCGAGGCCGAGGCGCCGGGGATCGTGCTGGTCGATGGCGCCGAGGCCAAGGGACATGTCCGATTATCCGACGCGACCAAGGACGCTTCCGACACTCATGCGACGGCGCCGACCACCGCCGACGATATGTGCTTCTGGCTCTATACCTCGGGAACCACCGGCGCGCCCAAGGGCGCGGTGCATTTGCATGGGCATCTGATCGCGACGGCGGATCTCTATGCCGGTCCGATCCTCGGCATGACCGAGGACGACATTGTTTATTCCGCCGCGAAGATCTTCTTCGCCTACGGGCTCGGCAATTCGCTGACCTTTCCCATGGCCGTGGGCGCGACCACGATCCTGCTGCCGGGGCCGCCCGATCCAGCCTCGGTCGGCGGCATTCTAAAGCGCGAGAAGCCGACACTCTTCTTCGGGGTGCCAACGCTCTACGCGATGCTGCTCGCGGGCGATCAGCTACCGTCCGCGGGAGAACACGTGCTCCGGCTTTGCGTTTCGGCCGGAGAACCGCTGCCGGTGGATATCCTGCGGCGCTGGCGAGAGCGGATCGGCGTCGACATCCTCGATGGTATCGGCACCACCGAGATGCTGCACATTTTCGTGTCCAACCGGATCGGCGAGGTGACCCCGGGCGCGACGGGACGCGCGGTACCGGGATACGAGGTGCGCCTGATCAACGAGGATGGCGGGATTTGCAAACCCGGAGAGATGGGGGTTCTGGAAATTTCCGGACCGACCGCGGCGCTGATGTATTGGGGCCAACGCGAGAAGACCAAGGACACGTTCCGGGGGCCCTGGACCCGGACCGGCGACAATTTCGTCATGGACGAAAATGGTGTGCTGACCTATGGCGGACGCAACGACGACATGCTGAAGGTCGGCGGGATCTACGTCTCACCCTTCGAGGTCGAGGGCGCGTTGATCAAACACGACGCGGTCATGGAAGCCGCTGTTGTCGGGCATCCGGACCAGGACGAGCTGATCAAGCCCAAGGCCTTCGTGGTGTTGAATGAAGGCATCGCGGCATCGACCGAACTGGAACAGGCCCTGAAGGATTTCGTGCGCGCCGATCTCGCGACCTTCAAATATCCCCGCTGGATCGAATTCGTCGATGACCTGCCGAAGACGGCAACCGGCAAGATCCAACGTTTCAAGCTTCGGGTGGACGGGTGAGCGGCTAAGACGTGAACAGCGACTTGAAACACGCGGTGGTAAGGATTGACGGCGTCGATCTCGAAACCGCGTACCGCGCGCCGGAAAATCCTGGTGGACCGACATTGGTGTTCCTGCACGAGGGGCTTGGCAGTCTTTCGATATGGCGCGATTTCCCGGCCCGTCTGGCGGCGACGACCGGCTGCGGAGTTTTGGTCTATTCTCGCTTTGGATATGGTCGCTCGACCATATGCGAGACGGGGTTTGAACCGGATTACATGCATCGCCAGGCGCTGGAGACGCTTCCGGCACTGCTCGATCAATTCGAGGTCTCCAACCCCGTCCTCTATGGCCATAGCGATGGCGCGTCGATCTCCCTTATCCACGCCGGTGGCGCCGGCCGCCCGGTGCGCGGGCTGATTGTCGAGGCGCCACATGTCTTCGTGGAACCTGAATCCCTGACGGGGCTCGAACTGGCGCTGGACGCCTTCGAGAACGGGACCCTGCGCGAGAGCCTCGCGCGGCATCACAATGACGCCGACCTGACGTTCCGGGCCTGGCATGATGTCTGGGGCAGCGAGGGATTTAGGGACTGGAACATCGAAGGATATCTTGGCGCGATCACCGCCCCCGTGCTGATGATCCAGGGCGCCGACGATGCCTATGGCAGCCTTGATCAGCTCGACGCGATCGAACGCGGCCTGTCCGGGCCCCATGAGCGCGCGGTCATCGCCGGTTGCGGCCATGGCCCGCACCGCGAACTCCCGGACCAAGTGCTCGGGATAAGCGGCGGGTTCGTTCGCGCGATCTTATCGGATAACTAAATCGGGAAGCGTTCCCGGGACGCTGGCGACCCGGTCTTCCTCGCACGGAGGGTGACGCCCGCTTTGCCGGTAAGTTTTACCGTGTTCAATGTCTTGTCGCTTTTCGAAACCGGCTTGGCTTTGGTGGTTATCGGCGTGGCCTTGATCATCTTTCTGACCAGTGTGAAACCATCGCGCTGCCTGATCACGGGGCCCGATCATGGGCCCCGTGAAAAGAGAAAGAGGTTTAGCAATGCGAGGCGCGAACCGTTGTGCCGTTGCGCAGCGACGCCAGATCGACCGCCGGACGGCGCGGGGTGGTCAGCCAGTCATAAAAGCCGATGGCCATGTCGTGAAACGCCTTCGAGCGTAGCACCCGGCCACGGGCCATGGCGCGATCCATCGCTTCGGCGCTTGTGTCGGCGGCGGGATAATCCGGGTTGTTTCGGTAGCTGTACATGGTTCTCTCCATGGGTGTGTTCGATGTTGAACTGGAGATAGGTTCGATTTTCACGGAATTAATAATTGAAAAATGAATTCTATAAATGCCAATTTCGAACGAATTGGTCACTTGAACGCCTCCACGGTTTCTCGGCTCGTTGGGGTTCTCATTGAGTCGCCGTGCTGGGCGGACTAGGAATGACCCCATTGACGGGGCGTGGAGGATATCGAGGATGCAACCATTAGCCGGCGTTCGGGTTCTGGCGGTCGAGCAATATGGCGCCGGGCCGTTCGGCACCATGTATCTCGCCAATCAGGGCGCCGAGGTGATCAAGATCGAGAACCCGCGCGACGGCGGCGACATGTCCCGGGCCGTGGGGCCGCATTTCCTGGGGCCGGAAGACAGCCAGTTCTTCCACAGCTTCAACGCCAACAAACGCAGCGTGACCCTTGATCTGCAAGACCCGGAGGGCCAGGCGGTCTTTCACGAGTTGGTCCGAGGCGCCGACGCCGTCTCGAACAATCTGCGCGGGGACGTGCCGGAGAAACTAGGCCTCGATTATGCGTCGCTGAAGGCGATCAACCCGAAGATCGTCTGCGCGCATCTCACGGCCTATGGGCGCACCGGATCGCGGCGGACCTGGCCCGGCTTCGACTATCTCATGCAGGCGGAAACCGGCTGGTTTTCGGTGACCGGCGAGCCTGGGACGCCGCCGGCGCGCTTCGGCCTGTCCGTGGTCGACATGATGACCGGCTTGGCGATGGCCTTTGGCCTGGTATCGGCGGTTGTGGCGGCGCGCGCGACAGGCGAGGGCCGGGACATGGATGTATCCCTGTTCGATCTGGCGCTGCACAACACCGGCTATCTGGCGACCTGGTATCTGAACGAGGGGGTGGTGACCGAAAGACTGCCGCGTTCGGCGCATCCCTCGCTGACCCCTTGTCAGCTCTACAAGACCGCCGATGGCTGGATCTTCATCATGTGCAACAAGGAGAAGTTCTGGCCAATCCTGTGTGAGAAGCTCGGACGTGCCGACTGGGCCGCCGACCCAAGGTTCAAGGCCTTTAAGGACCGCCTGGAGAACCGCGACCTTATTCAGGAGATGCTGGACGAGGCTCTTTCGGCCAAAACCACCGAGGCCTGGCTCGAGATTTTCGCGGGCGCGGTGCCGTCATCGCCGATCCATGATATTGGCGAAGCGATGAACAACCCCTTTGTCGCCGAACGCGGCGGTATCCAGGAATTTCCCAACCCCGCCGCGCCAGGCGAGATGTTCCGGATGGCGGCGCATCCCATACGCTCCGGCGGTGATGATCCGCTGAACCAGCCGGCGCCGGCGCTTGGCGCGGATACCGATGAGGTCCTGGGCGGCCTTGGCTATAACGCGGACAGGCTTGCGGCGCTGCGCGAGAAGGGCGTGATCTAGAGCGCTTTCGGCGCGTTGCTCGTCGCATCCCGTCCACTCGCCCCAAGAGCGATGGTGAAGACGCTCGCCAGTACCAACATGACCACCGCGACGCCAAGGCATCCGACCAGGCCTTGCCACTGATAGGCGATCCCGGAAAGCAGGGTGCCGGCGAGGCGTCCGGCGGCGTTGGCGCTGTAGTAGAAGCCGACGGATTGGGCCACGTCGTCGGATTTCGCGAAGGCCAGGATCAGGTAGGAGTGAACGGCGGAGTTCACCGCGAAACAGAGGCCGAAGATTCCCAGCCCCATAACCAGGGTCCAAGCGGGCTCGTACCCGGCATGGATGGCGGCGGCGACCATCAGGGTGACGCCGGTCAGTATGAAGATCCAAAGCTGGGCCGCCTTGACCTCTCCGGATTGCCCATCCCGCGAGCTTTTGAGGATCACCGGCGCGGCGCCCTGGACGAACCCGTATCCAATGATCCAAAGCGCCAGAAAGGCTCCGACCGAGGCAAAGCTCCAACCCAGGATATCGGCGAGGAATACCGGCAGGCCGACCACGAACCAGACATCGCGGGCACCGAACAGGAACACCCGCGCCATCGACAGGAGATTGATCGCCCGGGATTTAGAAAACAGCTCCGAAACCTTGGTTTTCGTCTTGGTTTTGCCCATGTCGGCTGGCAGCAGCGATACCGAGGCCAGCAACACCA
>JADHLJ010000163.1 GCA_016780745.1 Alphaproteobacteria bacterium
AACGCGCGATTTCTCAAGGTCCAGGCTTCCGGCGGCAATTCGATCCACGTGACGGTATCGGACGCCTGGACGTTGGATGCCGCGATCGCCCTGAACGACCAGATGCGCCGGCTCGCGCAAATGCCGGCGGCGTCCGTCGTTCTGGACGGCTCGAGATTGACGGCGTTGGATAGCGCGGGCGCCTGGGTGTTGGGCAGGACCATGCGGGCGCTGGCGGATCGAGGGGTGGCGATCCAGGCCACCGACATGCGGGACGACTATCGCGCCCTGCTCGACAAGACCGAGATCGATGATCCCGATATCGCCTTGAGCGAACCGGCGAGCCCCGCGCTGGTTGCCTTGCTGGGGCGCACCGGCGCGTCCGTGCTGTCCAGCCTGTCCATCGGCGCCGAACTCTTGGGCTTTTTCGGCCTGACCATCGTAACCCTGGGTCGGATCCTCGTTGGTCGGACGCGGGTGCGATGGATCTCGCTGTTGCGTCAGGTTGAGGCGGTGGGGTTCGACGCGCTGCCGATCGTGGGTCTGCTGTGTTTTCTGGTCGGCGTCGTCCTGGCCTATATGGGCGCCCTGCAGCTTCAACGCTTCGGCGCGTCGATCCTCACGGTGAACCTGGTCGGGGTTTCGGTGTTGCGCGAGATTGGCGTGCTGTTGACCGCGATCATCGTGGCGGGACGCTCTGGCAGTGCCTTCACCGCGCAGATCGGTACCATGAAGGTGAACCAAGAGGTCGACGCGATGGAGACCCTGGGGCTTTCGCCGGTGGATGTATTGGTGATCCCGCGCCTGATCGCCTTGTTTATCGCTTTGCCGCTGTTGGTTTTCTTCGGCGATATGATGGGATTGCTCGGCGGGGCGGTGATCTCGGTGGTCTATCTCGATCTTTCCTTCGGACAATTTCTTGTCCAGTTGAAGGACGCGGTGGATTTCTGGGACTTCGGCACCGGCCTCATAAAGGCGCCGGTCTTCGCCTATGTCATCGCGCTGGTCAGTTGCCATCAGGGCCTGCAGGTCTCCGGCAGCGCCGAGAGCGTGGGCATCCGAACCACCGCGTCGGTGGTACAGTCGATTTTCCTGGTGATCGTCTTGGACGCGATTTTCGCGATCTTCTTCGCGGAGATCGGCATATGAGCAAAGCGCTTCCACGAGAGACTGGGCCCGAGACCGAGCAACCGGCGATCCGGGTGCGGGGACTGCGCACGCAATTCGGCCCGCAAGTGATCCATGACGGTCTTGAGCTTACGGTGCGGCGGGGCGAGGTGATCGGCGTGGTCGGTGGCTCCGGCACCGGAAAGTCCGTGCTGATGCGCACGATCATCGGGTTGCAGAAGCCGGCTGGCGGAGACGTCGAACTTCTCGGTGAGCGGATCACCACCAGCGGCGGTGAGCCGGCGACCCGTCGCTTGCAGGGGCGGTTCGGGATGATGTTCCAGGACGGCGCGCTGTTCAGTTCGCAGACCGTTGCCCAGAACATTCAAGCGCCGATGCGAGAGCGCGGCGGCATTCCCGATGATCTGATGGACGAGCTCGCGCGCCTGAAAATTCAGATGGTCGGGCTGCCGCCCGAAGCCGGCGCGAAATATCCCTCCGAGCTTTCGGGTGGCATGCGCAAGCGGGCGAGCCTGGCTCGGGCCCTGGCGCTTGACCCCCAGGTCGTTTTTCTGGACGAGCCGACGGCGGGTCTCGATCCGATCGGCGCGGCGGCGTTCGATGATCTGATACGAGATCTGCAGGCCAGCCTGAACCTGACGGTGGTCATGGTGACCCACGACCTGGACAGCCTGGCGGCGATCTGTGACAGGATCGCGGTGCTTATCGACAAGAAGATAATCGTTGATACCCTAGCGGCGCTGACCCAGCACCCTCATCCCTGGATTCAGGACTATTTCCATGGGCCGAGGGCAAGGGCGGCGTTCGCCGCGGGCGGATCGGAGGAATAGGCATGGAGACAAAAGCGAGCTATGTCGTGGTCGGTGCCTTTGTGTTCGGGCTCTTCGCGGCGGTGCTTGGTTTCGTCGTCTGGCTCGGCAAGCTAGACCTGGATCGCGAGACCAATGCCTATCGGATCGGCTTCGTCGGCACGGTTACCGGCCTGTCGGTGGGAAGCCCGGTCAGGTACCGCGGCATACCCGTGGGCCAGGTCAGCGACATTCGCGTCGATTCCGAGGATATCGAGCGCATCCTGGTGACCATCGACGTGGACGGGGAAGTCCCGATCAAGCGCGACGCCTATGCGGTACTCGAAAGCCAGGGGCTGACCGGTGTTGGGTTTATTCAGGTCAAGGGTGGTACTAGCAACGCGCCTTTGTTGGAGCCGGCGCCGGGGGAGACCATCGCCGAGCTTCCGGCCCGGTCGTCGGTGGTCGAGGAGGTGTTCGAGTCCGCGCCCGAGATCGCCAACCAGCTGTTGGTGCTGACCAACCGCGCGTCGTCGATCCTGAATCCCAAGAACCAGCAATCCCTGCAGAACATCCTGGCTAACCTCGATACGGTAAGCGGGGCCTTCGCCAGGGAGGCGGACAATATCTCGGCCTTGGTGCGAAACGCCAACGAGGCCACGGCGAATTTGCAGCGTCTGACCGCGACGCTCGAGCCGATCGCGGTCTCGCTTTACGAGGACGTGTCCGGTGTTGCCGAGGAATCGGCGCAGACCATGGCTGCGATCCGAGGGACCATCACCGGCGTGGACGCGGAGATTTCAACCTTGGGCGCCGATGCCTCGCAAGCCCTGACGAGCCTTGGTGGGGCCGCCGATCAGGCGCGCGGGATACTCGCGGAGAACCGGGGCGCGGTGCGAGATTTCTCACAATCCGGCCTCTATGAGATGACCCAGTTCCTGATCGAGGGGCGTCTGCTCCTGGAGAGCTTGAATCGGGTCACGCGCCAGTTGGAACGCGATCCGGCACGGATACTGTTCGGCAGTCGTGATCGCGGAGTGGAGACAAGCAAATGAGGCAATCTCGGCTTTTTGCGGGACCGCGCTCGCGCGTCCGCGTCGCGGTGATCCTGGTTCTGGGGTTGGTGGTTGGATGCGGTATTATTCCCGAGCCCTCCCCGGCGCCCCAACTGTATACACTGACTCCGAAAAGCACCTTCAGCGACGATCTCGCGGCGGTTGATTGGCAGTTGGGTATCGAAACACCGACCGCGCCCGCCGGATTGAGCTCGGCGCGCATCGCGGTGACGCGAGAGCCGCTCACTCTGGAATACTACGCGGGCGCGCAATGGGTCGACGACGCGCCGGCGATGGTTCAGCGACTGCTGATCGAGTCGTTTGAGAACTCCGGGAGGATTGTCGGCGTGGGCCGCTTGGCCGTGGCGCTACGGTCGGACTATGTTCTGCAACCCGAGCTGCGCGAATTTCAAGCCGAGTATTCTCCGGAGGTAAAAGCGCCGAAAATCAGGGTCCGCGTCAATGTGAAACTCATCAAGATGCCCGAGCGGCGCATCGTCGCGTCGGATACTTTCGAGCGAATCATGGATGCTCCGGACAATCGCATGCCGGTGATTGTGAAGACCTTCGATCAGGCCCTGGGGAAAGTCATGCGGGATTTGGTTGTATGGACCTTGGCGCGCGGCTCGTGATGGCCGGGGTGATTTCATGAGGCGTCGTGTTGCGGGTATTCTTATAGGGTGGATTTTCACGGTATAATTTGAATAATTAATTATAAAATTCGATGTAATGTAAAACAAGGTCGCGCGATCTGAAGGAGTCGCGATTCAGAGGGGTGACTTGATCGGGAATCAACTTGTGATATACTCAGTTTAAAGATCTCCCAAGGATCGGCCTCTAGGGACCAAGCGGGTGTCCTGGTCGATATAAAAAAAGTGGGGGCGTGATGACTGTGTTGGAACAGGCGGAAGTCGGTTATGGCTCGACGTTGCTCGGGTCGTTGGCGCGTGCCGTCGGGGGGTTCGCGCTTACCGGCGTGATCGTCGCGCCGCTTTTCATGGGGGCGGTGCTTGGATATGTCGTGACCGAACGACTGGATGATCCGGAAGCATCGGCGATCAAGGCGAACCTACCGGAGATGGGGGCGGGAACGACCCACCGTTTTCCGACGGGCGTGGACGGCTGATAACCGCCCGAGTTAATCGCGGCATTCCAAACTTTCAAAAGCTGACTATTTCCATCGCACGGATGATGGTGGATGCGGGTCATCGTGATCATGATGGCGCCGGATTGTCTTGATCTTGTATAAACGAGCACGGTTGAATTGCCGAAAACGCGGGATGGCGAGGAGATATCCACATGGCTAACGGGTTGTTCGAGAAGGGGGCGATCACCGGGATTGGCGAGACCGCCTATACGCGCGGCTCCGTGAAAAGCGATATCGCTCTGCAGATGGAAGCCTCGTTGAAGGCGATCGCCGATGCCGGGTTGAAGCCGACGGACATCGATGGCGTCATCCCCTACGCCGCCGGCGCGGCGGTCGCCGAGGACTTCATCACCAATTTCAAACTGCCGGACCTGCGTTTCTCGGCGACCACGCCGCTGGGCGGGGCAAGCTGCGTCGCGGCGATCCAGGCGGCGGTATCGGCGGTGGCGGCGGGCCTCGCAAATCACGTGCTGATCCCGATCGGGCGCAACGGCTATTCCGGCGCCAGGATCGGCAGCCGGGTGCAGCAGATGCCGCAGTTCCGGGTGGTGGGTGAGTACGAGATGCCGCTCGGCACACTGGCCCCGGCGCAGCTCTATGCCCATATGGCCCGCCGGCACATGGAGATGTATGGCACCAAGAGCGAGCAATTCGGCAAGATCGCCACGACCGTGCGCAACCACGCGGCTATGAACGACAATGCCCTGCGCCAGGAGGCGATGACCCTGGAGGACCATCAGGCCTCCCGGATGATCGCCGATCCGCTGCGGTTGTTCGATTGCAGCCTGGAGAGCGACGGCGGCGCGGCGGTGATTGTCAGCGCGTCCGAACGGGCCAAGGACATGGCCAGCAAGCCGGCCTATATCATGGGCGTCGGCGAGGGCCATCCGGACTCACCGAGCACGATCACTCAACGTGACGACATGACGACGCTGGGTACCGCCAAGGCGGCGCCGCGCGCCTTCGAGATGGCGGGGATCACGCATAAGGACATCGACGTCGCCGAGATCTATGACTGCTTCACATATATCGTTCTCTGTCAGCTGGAGGATCTCGGCTTCTGCGCCAAGGGCGAGGGCGGGGATTTTGTCGCCAGCACGAATTTCGCCTTCGATGGCGATCTGCCGCTCAACACCCACGGCGGATTGTTGTCCCAGGCGCATATCGTCGGCATGAACCATGTGGTCGAACTGGTGAAGCAATTGCGCGGCACGGCGGGCTCGGCCCAGGTCAAGGACGCCGAGATTGGTCTGGTTACCGGCTATGGCGACATGGGCGACGGCACCGTCGCGATCATGCGGGCCTAGGGTGGAGCGCGATCATGGAAATGGAACGCCTTTATCCCTTGCCGAACCCGGATTCCCAACCCTATTGGGATGGCCTCAGGGAACGTCGCTTGATGCTTCAGCAATGCGGCGAGTGCGGGACCATCCGCCATTATCCGCGTCCGGTTTGCGACCATTGTTTCTCGATGGAGGTGGAATGGGTCGAGGCGTCTCGGCGTGGCACCGTCCACAGCTGGTCGGAATCCCATCACCCGTTTCACCCGTCCTTCAAGGCGGATCTACCGACGATGTTCGTGACGGTGGACCTGGAGGAGGATGTTCGCCTTGTTGGCATTCTGCGCGATCCCGAGGCGACGCTCCGGGTCGGATTGCCCGTGGAAGTGCGTTTCGAGGACGCGGCCGATGGCGCGTTCTCGATACCGATCCTCGTCGCCGATCGATCAGGCGGAAGCTGACGGCGGAACCCGCCCATCCGGCGGCCACGCCTCCACCCCGTCCTCCAGTGGAATGTCCAAGCTGCGCAGCACCTCCGAGAAGGTGCGCCAATTGCCGATCGCGACCACCATCTCCATGAGTTCCGCTTGACCGCCGACATGCAGCGCGCAGTCTTGCCAAGTCGCGTCGGAGATACGGCCATCGTCCAAGGTTTCGTCGGTCGCCGCCAAGACGGCTCGGGCCGGGGCGTCAAGATCCTTCGCATTCGGCCAATCGCGCACCGAAAGAACATCATCCTCGGTCATGCCGATCCTGAGCGAGACATGCCAGTGTTGCGTCCACTCGTATACCGAGCCGGTGCGCCAGGCGATGCGCATGATGATCAGCTCGCGGAGCCGGTTGTCGAGCCGGTTGGCCTTCCACAACAGCATCGAGAGCTGGGCCGCCGTCGCGCCGGCGAGGTCGGGATGGTTCAATAGGGCGCGATAGATGTTCAAATGGCTCATCGACGAGGATACGCCGGCCTCCCGGCCCTTGGCCTTGGCCTCCTCGATGGAGAGAAGCTTGATCCGGCTATTTTGATCTTCATGTGTCATCGCATTTCCCCGGGCGGTTGAATCACAAGGGGGTTCCCTGGTCACCGTCATATGCTGAGCGATTGTCGCGACCGCATCAAGCTTGCTAGGATTGCCTCGGAAAATCGCGCGATAGGTGGGTTCGATATGAAAATTCGGGTCATCGAGGACAATTGCCAAGGCCATAACCGCTGTAAGGCAATCGCGCCGGACTTGTTCGATCTCGATGAGATTGGCAACGCAAGCGCCGCCAATGACGGCGTGGTTCCGCCGGGCCAGGAAGAGATGGCACGCCTGGCCGTGGAAAACTGCCCGGAATTCGCCATCGAGATTATCGAGGAATAAGTATCGTCGACGCGTAAGCCGGCCTGGGCGACCGCTAGGGGAGGGTGTCATGAGCGAGGAACAACGACCCGTCGAGGATTGGGCCAGTGACTTCGATATCTTCGACCCCGACTACGTCAAGGACCCGGGCCCGGTTTGGGATGAGCTGCGCTCGAAATGCCCGATCGCGCATACCGAACGTTGGGGCGGCGCCTGGATGGCGACCAGATACGATGATCTGCGCGAGCTAGTGCGGATGGTGCCGGAGCTTTCGTCGCGCTCGCCGGTGGTTGTGCCGCTGCCGCCGCAGATGCGCGAGGAAGCCATCGCCGAGATGAAGATGTACGGCACCGAAAACCCGCCGATCACCGCCGACCCGCCGGAACACAAACCCTATAAGCAACTCATCCTGCCGTTCTTCACTCCAACCGCCGTCGAGGGCTACCGGCAATTCACCGAGAATCTCGCGCATGAGTTGATCGACCGGATCATCGACAAGGGCGAGGGGGACGCCGCCGAGGATTATGCCCAGCAGATCCCGCCGCGCGTGATTGCCCAGATGCTCGGTATCGACCCGGGGCGCGGCGCCGAGTTCACCGAATGGACCCGGGGCGTCCTGGAGATCGGCCAGACCGATCCCGAGGCGCGGCGCAAATACCGCACGATCATCCGGGATTTCTTCGCCGAGCTGATCACCCAGCGGCGCGCCGAACCGGCGGACGACATGATCTCGCGCCTGATTGCCGCCGAGGTTGAGGGCAAGCCGCTGAACGATCACACGATCTCGGGGATCTGCTTCCTGCTGCTGGTCGCGGGGATCGATACCACCTGGAGTTCCATCGGCTCGTCGCTTTGGCATTTCGCCGGCCATGCCGAGGATCGCCGGCGCCTTGCCGCCGAGCCGGAGCTGTTCCCGACGGCGATCGAGGAGATGTTGCGCTTCTACGCGCCGGTGATGATGGCGCGCAAGGTCACCGCGCCTGTCGAGATAGGTGACAAGGCCCTGTGTCCCGGTGACAAGATGATCCTGAATTTCCCGGCGGGAAATCGCGATCCCGAGGTGTTTGATCGCCCGGACGAGGTGGTTCTGGATCGCGAGCGGAACCGGCACGTCGCCTTTGGTCTCGGCATTCATCGTTGCGCGGGCTCCAACCTGGCGCGCATGGAGATGGACGTGGCGCTGCGGGTCTGGTTTGAGCGCATTCCCGAGTTCGAACTGTCGGACCCCGACGCGGTGACCTGGGCCGGCGGTCAGGTTCGCGGGCCGCGCAGCGTGCCGGTCCGTTTTTCGGTCTCCTAACAGGATACGGGCCCATCGAAGCGCGTCATCGTTGCAAGGGCTTAGCGTGACTCCAAGGCCCCCGACATGAGCTTGATCAACGCCGCGCTCGAACGAACGAGAACGACGCTCGCTTCGCTGGTCTTGATCCTGGTTGCCGGTGTTGTCGCCTATATCGAGATCCCCAAGGAAGACGCGCCGGACATCGACGTGCCGGTCATCTTTACCCGCGTCGCCCAATCCGGAATCTCCCCGGAGGACGCGGAGCGTTTGATCGCGCGGCCCGTCGAGCAAGCCATGCGAGGCATCGACGGGGTCAAGGAAATCCGCTCCGAGGCCTATCTCGGCGGGGCCACGGTGACGGTTGAATTCGACGACGGGTTCAATCCGGACAAGGCGCTGGATGATGTCCGCGAGAAGGTCAAGGTGGTCGAGGGCGAGTTGCCCGACGACGCCGGCGAGCCGACGGTTCACGAGGTTAATCTCAGTCTGTTCCCGGTGCTGGTGGTCACTCTTGGCGGCGACGTTTCCGAACGGGTGCTCATCCAATCCGCGCGCGGGCTCCGGGAGACCATCGAGGCCTTGCCCGATGTGCTGGAGGCCCGCCTGATCGGTGACCGGGACGAGGTTGTCGAAATCGTCATTGATCCGGTCAAACTGTCGAGCCACCGCGTCGATCCGGGCGATCTGATCAGGCGCATGGCGCGCGGTAACCAGTTGGTCGCCGCCGGCAATCTCGACACCGGCGCCGGGCGTTTCGCGGTCAAGGTTCCGGGAACCTTCACCACGGTCGCGGATATCGCCGCCATGCCGATTAGCACGGAAGACGATGTCGTCATCCGGGTGCGCGATATCGCCGTTATCCGCCGAACCTTCGCCGACCGCGCCACGGATGCAAGATTGAACGGCAAGCGCGCTCTGGCGATCGAGGTATCCAAGCGGCTCGGAACCTCGATTATCGATGTTACCGACGCTGTACGCGCCAAGGTCGCGGAGACGGCTGAGTCCTGGCCCGATGGCATTGCAGTCGCCTATTCCCAAGACAAATCGACGAAGATCCGCGACCGGGTGAGCGACCTTCAGAACAACGTACTGAACGCCGTGCTCCTGGTGATGATCGTGCTGGTCGCGGTGCTGGGGCCAAGGTCGGCGGCTTTGGTCGGGGTGGCTATCCCGGGATCGTTTCTGCTGGGAATTCTGGCGATTTCCGTCGTCGGGTTTACCGCGAACACGGTGGTGCTATTCGCCTTGATCCTGGCGGTGGGGCTCTTGGTCGACGCGTCCATCGTCATGGTCGAGTACGCGCATCGCCGGATCCGCGCGGGCATGGCGCCGGCCAAGGCCTACACGCTGGCCTCGCGGCACATGGCCTGGCCGATCATCGCCTCGACAGCGACGACGCTGGCGGCGTTTCTGCCGCTGGTATTCTGGCCCGGCACGGTGGGCGATTTCATGAAGTATCTGCCGGCCACGGTGCTGGCGGTCCTGGCGGCGTCGCTGTTGATGGCGCTGGTGTTCATTCCAGTGCTCGGCGCGGCGCTGGACCGGCGGCGAACGGAAGCACCGGATCAATTGAAGGACGCGGATTCACCCGATCGGCTGCAAGAAGCGACGGGCCTGTCGAGGCTTTACCTCGGCCTCTTGCGGATCGTCCTTGAGCATCCGGTCAAGGTGCTGTTCTTGGCGTTCTGCGCCATGCTCTGGGCACCGTGGATGTACTCTCAGCATGGCCGGGAGATCGAATTTTTCCCCAAGGTCGAGGGCACCGGCGCGCTGGTACTGGTTCATGCCAGGGGCAATCTCTCGCTGGCCGAGCAGGACGCGTTGACCCGCGAGGTCGAGGAGATCGTGCTTGCCCAGGATGGGCTCCAGTCGGTCTACACGTCCATCGGCAGGAATGATAAATCCGGCGGGTCGGGGCCTCAGGACATCATCGCCCGTATCCGCCTGGAACTCGATCATTGGAGCGCGCGCCGTCCGGCGGCGGAGATCCTCGAGGACATCAAGGCCAAGACCGCCCATCTCGCCGGTATTCGCGTCGCGGTCCAAGAAGAGCGCGTGGGGCCGGTGCGCGACAAGCCCTTCCAGATTGAGGTGCTTTCC
>JADHLJ010000164.1 GCA_016780745.1 Alphaproteobacteria bacterium
TCCCGGATCGAGGCCGGCAAGACGGATCTGCATGTCGAGACCTTCGACATCGCCGATATCGTCAAGGATATCAGCGCCGTTGCCGGCCCCCTGGTCGATCGGAACAAGAACGCGCTGGTTCTCGATATTCCCGATGATATCGGCGCGATGACCAGCGATCAGACCAAGGTGCGTCAGGCCCTGATCAACATCGTCACCAATGCCTGCAAATTCACCTCCGAGGGATCCATTACCCTGACGGCGCGGCGAGGGACCTCGAGCAATGGCGCCAGCATCGACTTCGCGGTCGAGGATACCGGCATCGGCATGACGCCGGACCAGCTCGATCGGGTGTTCAGCGCCTTCACCCAGGCCGATAGCTCGACGACCCGGGAATTTGGCGGCACCGGCCTTGGCCTGGCGATCACCCGGGGTATCTGTGAGATGCTCGGTGGCGGTATCCACGCGACAAGCACCGCCGGCGTCGGCTCGCGCTTTGTCATCACCCTGCCCGTCGACATCTCGCGCGCGACGGAGGAACTGGAAGCGCCGGAAGATAGCGAGACCGCCGCGCCGCGATGGGCCAAAACGGTTCTGGTCATCGATGACGACGCGGTGGCCCGAGACCTCCTGCGGCGGCACTTGACCCAGCACGGCTATCACGTGGTCGGTGCCGCCGACGGCGAGGCCGGGATCGCCCAGGCGCGGGAACTGAAGCCCGACGCGATCACCCTTGATGTCCTGATGCCGGGCCTGGATGGCTGGAGCGTGCTCTCGCGCCTAAAGGAGAGTCCGGAGACCGCCGGTATTCCGGTGATCATCGTTTCCATGGTTGATGACCGAAAGGTCGGGTTCTCGCTCGGCGCCGTCGATTTCATCAACAAGCCGGTGGATCGAGAGCGCCTGCTTTCGGTCCTCGCCAGCCATTGCCTCGGCGCCCAAGACCGCCCCAGGGCCCTGATCGTCGAGGATGACGAGAGCGCCCGAGATACCTTGCGCCGGGTCCTGCAACGCGAGGCTTGGGATGTCGCGGAGGCGGTGAACGGCGCGGACGGATTGGACCGGCTTGCCGAGGCGACGCCCGACGTGGTTCTGCTCGATCTCATGATGCCGGTAATGGATGGCTTTGAGTTTCTTGGAAAAATGCGGGAGAACGACGCCTGGTCGCACATCCCGGTTATCGTCGTGACCGCGAAAACCTTGGACGAGGCGGACCGACGGGCACTCGATGGACGGGTCGAGCAACTCATTCAAAAAGGCGATCACTTGGACATTGTCCTGGCGTCGCTTGGCCGGCTTCTGCCCAAGGATCGCGAGGCCGGGGAGGCTCGCCCCGCCAAGCCGGGGTGATGCCTCCGGACCGGGATTGAGGCCCCAGGGCCGATTGCTAAACATGTAGATTGTAAATTAAATGCCATGGAAGCTCGAATTCGAGCCATGAATGGTGTTAGGCTTGGCCATCACGCGAACACGAAAGGGCCCGGATTTGCGAGAGGCCGGATCAAAGAAGCGAGAGCCCATCACCGATATCGACCTTCCAATCCTGGTCATCGAGGATAATGAGCTTAACCGCGCGGTCGCCGGCCGCCAGCTGGGCCGCCTCGGCCTGGAGCATAGCTTCGCCGAGGATGGCCAGGACGGCTTGGATCGGGCAACGCGCGAGACCTTCGCCGCGATTTTGACCGATCTCTCGATGCCGGTCATGGACGGGTTCGAGTTCGCCCTCAAATACCGCGAATGGGAGACCGGGCAGGCCGAGGCCGGGCGCGAACGCACCCCGGTAATCGCGGTGACCGCCAATGTCACGCCCGAGGATATGGCCCGCTGCAAGGAAGTCGGGATGGACGATTTCATGGCGAAACCGGTGACGTTGAAAAGACTCGACGAAATTCTGCGCAAATGGCTCCCCGCCCCCCTCGCGGGCTCCGGGGCCTAAACTTTCAAGCGCGCAAGCAAGGACATGCCCCGCATCGCCTCGGATATCTGATCGTGCCCCAAATTGTTCGACAACCCGGATTTGATTTCACCACGTTGCGCGTCATCGTGGTCGAGGATAACGCGACCAACCGGCGCATTGTCTGCCGGATGATGCGGCAGTTGAACGTCGCGGTGGTTGAATCCGCCGCCGATGGCGACCAGGCCCTGACGACGATCCTTACCTCGCCGCATGGCTATGATCTGATCATCTCGGATTTTCAGATGCCCGGCATGAACGGCCTGGAACTGCTGAAGAAGGTTCGCGTCGGCGCGCCCGGCGTCAACCGAGATATCGGTTTCATCATGCTGACCGGTCATGCCGATAACTTCATCGTCGGGACCGCGTTTAATTTGAACGTCGACAGCTTTGTCGTGAAGCCGGTGACACCGAAAGCGCTGCGCGCGCGCATATCGCATGTCATGTCCACCACCAACCAGATCAAGCGTCCGATCGACTACAGCGAGATCTCCGTGAACCCGAACGCGGACATCGCGCCCAGGAAAGCCCCGCGCGAGCCGGCCCTGGTGACGCCGCCCTGGGAATCGGAAAGCGTCGACACCGCCGGGATCGTCGAACGCAACCTGGACACCGTCAAACCCGGCTCGAAGCTGGCGGCCGATCTGCATTCCGGCTCCGGCGATATGTTGCTGCCCAGCGGTCAGACCCTGGATGAGCAGACCCTGGATCGCCTGCGTAATCTCGCGGAGTTGGACGCGTCGGTGTCACGCCTGATGGTGCGGGAAGCCGCGCGCTGATATAGACTCTCCCGGAAACCATCTTTTTAGGCACGATAGGGAGCCGGGCCATGAACGGGCAGGGAAAAATCGCGATCATCACGGGCGCCGGAACCGGCGTCGGCAAGTCGGCGGCGGTGGCCTTGGCCGCCGAGGGCTGGACGGTTGTCCTGGCCGGACGCCGGGCCGAGCCGCTGGATGAAGCCGTCAAGGAAATCCAGGCCGCCGGCGGCACCGCCGAGGCGGTTCCCACCGACGCCACCGACCAGGCCTCCGTCCAGGCTCTGTTCAACGGCGTGAAGGACCGTCATGGCCGGCTGGATCTGTTGTTCAACAATGCCGGCACCAATGCCCCGGGCATCCCGCTGGAGGAGCTGAGCCTGGAGCAATGGCAGGGCGTGGTTAACGTCAATCTCACCGGCGTGTTTCTGTGCACCCAGGAGGCCTTCAAGCTGATGAAGGATCAGACGCCGCGCGGTGGGCGGATCATCAATAACGGCTCGATTTCGGCGCATGTACCGCGTCCGAACTCGGCGCCCTATACCGCGACCAAGCACGCGGTAACCGGCTTGACCCGCTCCACGTCGCTGGACGGCCGGAAATACGACATCGCTTGTGGACAGATCGATATCGGCAACGCGCTTACCGAAATGGCGGCGCGCATGACCAAGGGCGTGCCCCAGGCCGACGGCTCAACCCAGATCGAGCCGGTCATGGATGTCTCGAATGTCGGAACCACGGTCGCCTATATGGCCGGTCTGCCGCCGGAGGCGAACGCCCAGTTCGTCACCGTGATGGCCACCAACATGCCGTTCATCGGTCGGGGCTAGGTCCCGGCGCGGCGGCGGGTTGTCGGTTCCCCCCTCTTCCACGCCGCCGCCCCTTCGTCCGCCGCCCTCGTCACCGTCGCCTTTCCCGTCGCCCCTGTGAAAACAGGGGCTCGACACCGCATGCCACGAGCCCCGGCTTTCGCCGGCGCGACGGTGGAGCACGTCGTTTTCTCCGGTCGCTCGATTTCCCCGCCGCCCTCTTCTCCGTCGCCCCCGTGAAAACAGGGGCTCGACATCGCATGCCACAAGCCCCGGCTTTCGTCGACGCGACGGTGGGAAAGGGGTTAACCGTTCCCTCGCTCCGGTCGAAACAGAAGCTTCAATCCTCGCCGGCGCGCCCGAAGCGGCGGCGGGCCTCGGCGAAAGCGATCAAGCGCTCCTCGGCGAGGCGGTTGACCGTACCCTCGGGAAAGCCGCCGTCATCGCCGCGCTCGCCGGCGGCGACTCCGGTCAGGATCTCGATCCCCTCGGCGATGCTGGAAACCGCCCAGATGTGGAACCTTCCGGCCGCCACCGCGTCTCGAACCTCTGATTTCAGCATTAGATTTCGGGCATTGGCGACAGGGACCATCACCCCCTGCTCGCCGGTCAGGCCGCGCGCGGCGCAGATATCGAAGAAGCCCTCGACCTTTTCGTTCACCCCACCGATCGCCTGAACCTGGCCCATCTGATTGACCGACCCGGTGACCGCGATGCCCTGCTTGATCGGCAGTCCCGAGAGCGCCGAAAGTAATGCGTAGAGTTCCGTCGACGAAGCGCTGTCGCCATCGACGCCGCCATAGGATTGCTCGAAAACGATGCTGGCCTGGAGCGAGATCGGCAGGTCCGTGGCATAGGACGCGGCGAGATAGCCTTGCAGGATCAGCATCCCCTTGGAATGCAGCGGACCGGCGAGCTCAACCTCGCGCTCGATGTCGACGAACTTGCCCTGGCCCATGCGCACCCTGGCGGTGATCCGGGTGGGCTTGCCGAAGGAGATCGCTCCGATCTGAAGCACGCTGAGGCCGTTGACCTGGCCGACCACCGCGCCATCGGTGTCGATCAGCATGGTCTCCCGCAGGATCTGCTCGCGCGAGCGTTGCTCGATCCGGTCGAAGCGATGACGCTGGGCCTTGAGCGCGTCCTCGACATCGTCGGCGCGGATCACCTTATGGTTTTTGTCCCGGCCCATATAGTCGGCCTCGCGCAGAACATCGGCGATGATCCCGACCCGGGCCGTCAGTCGCTCGGCGTCGGCAACGACACGCGCGCAATGCTCAACCACGCGCTCGACGGCCTGGCGATCGAAGGGACGCAGATCGGCCCGCCTCTGCACCGTCGCGACCATTCGCGCGAAGAGCGTCTCGCTATCGGCGTCACGCTCCATGATGTCGTCGAAATCGGCGGCGACCTTGAACAGATCACCAAAGTCGGGATCCATCGCCGCCAGGGACATATAGAGATTGAGATCGCCGAACAGCACCACCTTGACCGATAGCGGTATCGGCGCCGGTTGCATGGTGACGGCGAAGGCGGTGCCAACGGATTCCCACGGCCCCTCGATGGCGATGCAATCGGCGTAGAGCGCTCGTTTCAGCGCATCCCAGCAATGTGGCTGGACCAACAGTTTTTGGGCATCCAACAACAGATACCCACCATTGGCGCGATGCAAGGCTCCCGCCTGGATCATGGTGAAGTCCGTGAGCATGGCGCCCATATGCGCGCGGTGACCGATCCGCCCGACCAGGCGACCGAGGGTCGGGTGATCCTCGATCACCACCGGCGCGCTGCCATCGGTCTCCTCGTCGACCATCAGGTTGACGGCATAGCGGTTGAGCGGGTCGACCGGCCCGGCCTGTTCCTTCTGGGCCTTGTCGCCGGGCTGGCTCTCCTCCGCCACGAACAGTTTGATGTTCTCGACCATGTCGGCCTCGGCGGCGGTAAGCCAGGCCGAGAGTTCCTTGCCGCCGGCAAGCCCGTCGCGCAACTCGGCAAGCTCCGATTCGATCAAGCCCTTGGCGAAGCGGTCGTTCAAGGCACGCAGCGCCGCTTGGCGCTCGCGCTCGATCAACGGCATGGAATGCATCGCCGCGCCGAGCATTTCCTGGACTTCCTTGATCGCCGCCACCAGACGCTCGCGCACCACCTCGGGCAGGGTGTCGAAATGCTCCTGCGGCATCGGCTGGCCTTCGTGACGCGGGGCGATCGCCATGCCCTGGGCGGTGCGCATCAGCACCAGATCCCGCTTCTCGGCCTCCTCGGCGACGCCCTTCATCAACGCCTCGCCGCGATCGGCGAACTCTTTTTCGGCGGTCTCTCGGGCCTGGCGATAGTCGTCGCCCTCGAAGACGGTTCGCGCGCTATCCTTCAAATTACCGACCATCCGAGCCATGCGCCGGCGAAGGTCACGCGCGCCACCGGTCGGCAACCGCAATGCCTTGGGCCGCTCGGCGTCTTGGAAGTCGGTGACATAAACCCAGTCATCCGGCTGCGGCAGATTGCGCGCCCGCTCCTCGAGATAAGAGCGAACCGCCCGATGCTTGCCCGACCCCTTGGAGCCGGTCACGAATATATTGTAGCCCCGCGCCCGCATCCGCGCGCCGAAACGCACCGCCTCCAGCGCCCGCTCCTGGCCGATCAGCGTCTCGACATCTTCCAGATCACGCGTGGTTTTGAATTTCAACGCCTTGAGATCCGTGCGCCGGTAGAGCGCGGCGACGGCGAGTGGATCGATGGCCATGGCGGTTCTCCTCGCGAGGGTCACGGTCATTCGAGCGCGGAACCGTCAAGCTGTCCAGAAATGCTTACTCGCCCGGCCCCACGTGGCACGCGACGACGCGCGCTCTATTTACATTGATTCGATTTAGGCGACGCGATAGTGACACACGAACGATAACGCGCCAGGGCAACGATAGCGCGCCCGCGTCGCTGAACCCCATCTGATCGCGGCCATGAGAGATATTCGCACCGACTCAATCGTCAGGACCGCGTATTCCAACCGGATCAATGCCCGGATATTCAACCATAGCGCCGAACAATACGTTCTCGCGGGCGACCACGGTGGGTTCGAATATGTCCTGAACCGGTATATGGTCATGGTGCCGGACGCGTACTTTATTCCGCGCGATCGTTTCGTGATGGATCGGACGACCAAGTCGATCATCGCGCCGGAAATGGTCTCGACCGAGTCCGATCCGGCACTCGGCGGCTTTGGCAAGGTGGTCGAGTTCCACCCCGACGGTCGGAGCGTGATTGATTTCACTGATTGCGGAAGAACCATCCAGGGACCGGTGATCTGTGTTTCACCGTGGACGTCTTTCAGCGCGCGAATCACCCAGATCCTCATGGGCATCCTGCATTGCGACGACCTGCTCGAAACAGCGACGCCAATCCTAGTTCCGGAAGACCTCACGATGCTGGAGCGGCAAGCGCTCGCGCTGATCGGTGTCCCCGATGACAGGCTGGTCAAAGTCCCTCGAAACACCGCGGTCCGGGTAACAAACGCGCTTGTCCCCTCGAAATCCTATGCGCGATCCATGACCCTGGCGACCAATCGAGGGCTTCTGGAACTCGGCTATTTCCTGGAACCGAACGATCTTCGCGCCTTGAACAGACGGATTCGCGCTCGTCTTGAGCCGAGGGCCGACCAGGCGCCCGTGGTCTTCATCGCCCGCGCCGACGCTGGGGCGCGGTTCGTAACCAATGAACTGGAAATCGTCGACGCCTTGGAAAAATTCGGCGTGCGATACATCCGCACCACGGAGACCCCTATCGAGACGACCTGCCAGGCGATCATGGACGCGCGGGTCGTGGTTAGCGGCCACGGCTCCGGGTTGATGAATTTCGTCGCGGCGGATTCCGCCACCACCTTGATAGAGATAGATCATGTCGGAAACGATTGGCTGGGCCGGGCGATTTGCCGGGTGCTCGGCGCCAAATACCGGCTCGCGGCCCGTCCGGACAGCGCGTTGCGTGACTTTTCGAACTATACTGATCGCGCCGCCGATGTCGGGGAAGTCGTCGGCATGGTGGCCGAGGAACTCGGGGTCCAACCTAGATAATGACCAAACCTTGGCGATCGCGGTCCGGCCACCAAAATCTCGTCACTTTTGTCGACGTCAATCATGAACGGACCCATGCGCCATGCGCCTGCATGAACTGACCGAACAGCTGTCCAGCGGCGCGAAGTTCCAATCCTTCGCCCAGATTCTCGGGCATGCCGAACTTCACAAGCAACGCATATCGGACCTCGACTATCGCCGCCGCTTCCATCGGCGAGCACTGGAGGGCGAGAGGCTGTTTTTTCTGGATCTCGGGGCCAGGGGCGGACCACAAGAGCGCACCACGATACTTAGTGAATTTTACAAGATCGTGCTCTGCGAGGCCGATCCCGAGGAAGCCGCCCGCCTGCGCGACGGTGGCCATGACGTGATCGAGAAGCTTTGTCTCGACCGGGTCGATGACCACCAAATTCTGTACATCACCGAGAAGGCCTCGAACTCGAGCATCTACAAACCCCGCCTTGAGATCATTCCCCTGACCCATGGGGTCACCGACGCGGTCCGGATCGTTCGGGAGGTCGCATTGCCGACCACCACCGTCGACGCCGAGGAGGCTCGGCTGGGGATGAAATTCGACGAGATGAAGATGGACGTCCAGGGCGCCAATCTTCCGGTCCTCGAAGGTATGCGGCACTCCCGCCCCTTCCTGATCGAACTGGAAGCCGAACTGGTCCCGCTGTATCACGACCAGCCTCTGTTCTTCGAGGTCGGCCGATATCTGTTCGATCGCGGATATATGGTGGCGGATCTCGTGATGACACGCCGCAATGGTCGCCCGGCGGGCGGGCGCCTGCCTAACGAGCGTCGGAATTCCCGCGGCATCCCGGCCTATGGAGATTTTCTGTTCATGCCGGATTGGTCGCGCCCGGTGGGTCGCGCCATCATCGAGCGCGATCCCATGCGCTGGGCGACCACCCTGATCCTGAACGGCTACGAGGATATGGTCCGCTGGATCTCAAGCGAGACAGGTTACGTCGGCGCGGACCGGGTGTTGTCGCTGCTGGACGCGTTGGACACGGAGGACAACGCCGCTCCGACAGCCGGGAGCGACTGAGGGGATCGAACCTCGGTCTCAAGAACCAAGCGGCTGGGTCCAGGCATCAAACCCATAGCACCAGGTCGGGTCGGTTTCCTCGCGCATCCAGGTATTGGCATGGGACACCGCCTGGGCCTCGGCGGTTCGGGCCTGGCGAGAGGTCTCGAAACGATTGAGCGCGGATTCAATATCGCCGGCGCCCTCCAGCGCCCGCGCCAGCATCACCCCGTCCTCCAGCGCCATCGCCGCGCCCTGGGCCATATAGGGCGTCATCGGATGCGCCGCGTCGCCTATCAGGACGATGCCCTCGCCATGCCAACGCTCCAGCGGCGCGCGGTCGAGGATCGCCCAGCGATGAACGGCGGGACTGGCGCCGAGCACCGCGCGCACTTCTTCGTGGAACCCGGCGAAGGCGTCCCGCACGACCGACATATCGCCGGTCGCCGACCAGGATTCATTGACCCAGTCGGCATCCGGCAGACTGGTCACGAAATACAGCTCGTCACGCTTGGCGGTCGTGTAATAGATGACGATATGCCGGTCCTCGCCCCACCATTTGGTGCAGCCCCCGACCTCGCGATCCAGAAGCGCCGCGTCGAAGGTCGCGCGATAGGCCACCCGGCCGGTCGCGCGCGGCGCCTCGGGCTTAAGCAGGATCTCGCGGACCCGGGAATGCAAACCATCGGCGCCGATGACCAGATCCGCCGTCTCCCGGCTTCCATCGGCGAAGCACAGGACAGGGCCGGGC
The DNA here is from genome assembly GCA_016780745.1 of Alphaproteobacteria bacterium. GTDB lineage: Bacteria > Pseudomonadota > Alphaproteobacteria > Thalassobaculales > Thalassobaculaceae > JADHLJ01. The sequence continues at coordinate 9,346 of JADHLJ010000164.1, forward strand.
TCGATATCCACCAGACGCTTGCCTCTGAGCAGCCGTTCCTCGGGAACCGCCGAGAGCAAGGCGTCGTGCAGATCACCGCGATGCATTTGCAGATAGGGCGCGCCATAGCGCCGCTCCGCGTCCTGGCCGAGCGGAAGTTCGAACATCATCGCGCCATCGTCCCAGCGCCGGTTCATCCATGTCCCGGGCTGAAAGGCGGCGGCGCGTACCTCGTCCTCGATCCCCAGCCCGCGCAAGACCTTCATCGCGTTCGGGCTCATCTGAATACCGGCGCCGAGGCGGGAAAATCGCTCGGCCTGCTCGAAAACGCGAACCTCGAAGCCGAGCCGGTCAAGCGCGGCGGCGGCGGCGAGCCCGCCCATTCCGGCCCCGATCACGGCGATACGCGGCGTCGATGTCATCGGCGTCTCCCTTGATTTCAAGACCATCGTCCCAGCAACACCCCCAGAGGCAAAGCCCGGCCGGACGCGGTATCGGCCATCTGATCCGGGCACGCTGGTTCCAACGCCGGCGCCGCGCTATATCTCGTTCTTACGTTCCTAGGGGGAGATCCAGCCATGACGATCACTGTTGGCATGTACGAGGCGTCCTTGGCGCATATCGGCGATCGGTTGGACGCGCTGGGTCTGGACCTGCGAATTTTGCCCTTCGACAAGAACGGCGCCTTCCAGATCGACGGTGTCGCCACGCCGCCGGAGCAG
>JADHLJ010000165.1 GCA_016780745.1 Alphaproteobacteria bacterium
GAGAGGTTGGCGTCACCGGCCTTGAGCACGGCCCAGCGGGTGGCCTTGGGGAATTTGCCCTTTGATCATATCAAACCGAGCCGCTAGTCTACGCCGGCAAGGATGATCAAAACCGGCGAAAGAGGCTTTCATAGCCGCAAGCCCCTTCTCGAGGGCTCTTTGATCATATCAAACCGAGCCGCTAGTCTACGCCGGCAAGGATGATCAAAACCGGCGAAAGAGGCTTTCATGAAACTCGGATTATCGATCGGCTATTCCGGCGCGCAAATGGATCTGCCGGTGGAGCGGGTGCAGCGCGCCGAGAAGCTCGGCTATGACTCGGTCTGGACGGCGGAGGCCTATGGATCCGACGCCATCACGCCGCTGGCCTATCTGGCGGCGGTGACCTCAAGGATCAAGCTGGGCACCGGTATCATCCAGGTTTCCGCCCGAACCGCCGCGAACGCCGCGATGAGCGCGGGAACGGTCGATGCCATGGCCGGTGGCGGGCGCTTCATCGCCGGTCTGGGAGTCTCCGGACCGCAGATCGTCGAGGGCTGGTACGGCCAGCCCTGGGGCAAGCCGTATTACTGGCTCAAGGACTATACCGAGATCATGCGCAAGGTTTGGGAGCGCGAGGAAGGCCTTACCCATGACGGCAAGCAGATCCAACTGCCGACCACCGCCGAGGGTTCCATGGGCGTCGGCAAGCCGCTGAAATCGATCCTGCACATGAACCCCAAGATCCCGATCTATTTCGGCGCCGGGAACGAGGCAACGGTGCGGCTCTGCGGCGAGATCGCCGATGGCTGGCTCCCGCTTGGCTTGGTGCCCGGTACCTTCGATGAGTACAAGCCCTGGCTGGAGCAAGGGTTCGAGCGCGCCGGAAACGGCAAGAGCTTCGACAATTTCGAGATCCAGGCCAGCGTCTTCGTCGATATCGACGATGACGTGCAGGCCGCCCTCGATCGCCTCAAACCGCGCGAGGCGCTCTATATCGGCGGCATGGGTCACAAGGATAAGAACTACCACAAGGACATGATGGTCCGGCGCGGCTTCGGCGACGCGGCGGAGCGCATTCAGGAGTTGTACCTGGAAGGCCACAAGGACGAAGCGGCGGCGGCGGTTCCCGATGAATGGGTCGACGCGAAATCCCTTTGCGGTCCGCCGGCCCGGATCCGCCAGCGCTATGCCCCGTGGGAAACCTGCGGGGCCACGTCCGTCACCGTGCGCACGGGGCAGGATCCAGCGGTGGACCTCATGGCGGAGGTGGCGCGGCTCAATCCACCCAGGGGCGATTGACGGGAGATCGGTTTAGGGGGCCAAGCCCCCTACTCCGCCGCGTCCTGGTTGAAATGCGCGTAATTCTGGCGCCCGAACCATTCCATGTATTCGCTATAGGTGATCGGATCGTAACGCGGCGGATTGTCCGGGCCATGGCAGGTCGGCAGGCATTCCATGACGTAGTCGTTCGACGCATCGAAGAAAAACGGAATGGCGTAGCGATCGACACCCGGCGCCGAGGCCACCGCGCGGTGCGGCGTGGGCCGAAAGCGGTGGTTCGACCAGCGATGCAACAAATCTCCGGTATTGACCAGGAACGCCTCGGATAGCACCGGCGCATCCATCCAGTCACCGTCGGGAGGCCGGATTTGCAGGCCCGGAACCTCGTTCTGCGCCAGCAAGGTCATGAAGCTGGAATCCGTGTGCGGCGCGATGCCGAACTGGTTGTCCTCCGCCTCAAGCGGCGGGTAGTGAGCCAGACGGAAGGAATATTGCGGCTTCTGGAAAGCCTCTTCGAAAAAGTCCGGCGCCAGATTCAACGCGACGGCGTAGAGCGGCAACATGGATTTCGCCAGGCCCTCCAGCGCGTCCATGGTCCTGGTGCAGGCCTCACGAAACCCCGGCAAATCCTCGGGCCACGGATTGGCGGCGCGAAAGCGTTTCTCGGCCAGCACATCCGGATGGTCGGGCGGAAGGTCGCGCTTCACCGAATAGGCCGCCACGAGGTTCTGCTTGCGCACCCCGTCATAGACTTTCGAGGCCCGAGAGATGCTGGTCCTGGACGGCATGTATCCGGTGTTGTGGTGGTTCGCCTTGACCGCGAGCTTGCGCTCCAACGGCAGGGCATGAAACCGCCGGCTCGCCTCGAAGGCGCCATCGACGATCCCCCAGTCAACGCCATGACCGGTGATGAAATAGAACCCCACCCGCTCGCACGCCCGGCGCAGATCCGCCGCCGTCTGTTCCAGCGCCCCGAGTTTGCCGGCGAGGAAATCGCTTAAGTCCAGAACTGGGATTTGATCGGGCATGATATTTAGAGGTTAGAACGCTGGGAAGCGAATGTCATCCCAGCGCGCGCGCCGCCCCGAGGCCTCAAGGCGCGAAGCTGGATCGGAGTTGCGCCGCCCAGACGCCGTCGAGTTCGCTGATCACCCAGAGCGAGCGATGCTGGGCCAACACGCTGTCATCGGCGCGAAAACGGGTGAAGCGGACGTCCAGATGCACCTTGTCGGGTGACGCCATCAACACGTCGATGGAGTCCCAACGCGTGTGATGCCACTCACCGCTGGCGCGCTTGTGGAAATCGGCGAGATAGGTGTCCGGCGTCTCCCAGGCCCGCATCACCCCTCCGGAAAGCCGGTAATGCGGAAAGTGCATGGTCGCCGCCAGGGCATCGGCGTCCTGGGCGTTCAGCGCGACGAGATGCGCCGCCATGACGTCGCGCGCCGCTGTGATTTGAGCGGCGAACTCCGTATCAGACTTGTCTTTCATAAGCGTAACTTCCGCGGCCTCTCTTGCACTCTCGCAAGGGATTAGGGGGCTGAACTACCAACTGCGCCCCGTGCCCTTGGGCGTGTAGAAAACCGCTGGACCCGCATCGCCCGCCGCCGGGTTTGGCCCGGTCTGAACATGCTCTTCGGCCAGATTTTCCGCGCAATTTGAGCAAGCCGCCTTTTCATTGGGCGATAAATCGTTGAAGTGAGGACGCAGGTCGAATTCGTTGAAATCGCCGTCCAGGGTCCTGCCCAACTCGTCCTTGCGATCGCCGTCTTCCTCGACAACGTCCAACATGGCCTTCGCCAAAATACGTACCGCCGGATCCATCGCCACCCCCCGATTGGTGGTTGCCGCAACGCTTTACTGTTGACCAGCGTGGACCGAATCGGGACGAATTTCAAGAGTCTTGTTTTTCAATGCATTGGGCGACTGGGCTTTAACCAAATTTTAACGAATTTCCTTAGCGCTTTGACGCGGTCAGCCCCGCTCCACAACCTGATCGATCGCGCCGAACACGGATTGGCCGGCGCCATCCGACACTTCCAGCCTGACGCGATCACCGAAACTCATGAACGGCGTCTTCGGCGCGCCGTCGGCGATGGTTTCAATCATCCGGATCTCGGCGATGCAGGAATAGCCGTGCGCCTGATCGGCGTTGGAGACGGTCCCGGACCCGATCACCGTGCCGGCGGTCAAGGGACGGGTCTTGGCGGCATGGGCGATCAGGGTCGGAAAATCAAAGGTCATGTCGACCCCCGCCTCGGTCCACCCGACCTTCTCGCCATTCAGAAAAGACAACAACGGCAGATGCAACCTGCCGCCATCCCAGGCGTCGCCAAGCGCGTCGGGCGTCACCGCCGCCGGGGCAAAAGCGGTCGGCGGCTTGCCATGCACGAAGCCGAAGCCCTTGGCCAGCTCATCGGGGATCAGCCCGCGCAAGCTGACGTCATTGGCCAGCATGACCAGCTTGATATGCGCGCCCGCCTCCGCCGCCGTTATCCCCTTGGGCACGTCGTCGACGACGACCGCGATCTCGCCCTCGAAATCGATCCCCCAATCCTCGCTTAGCGCGGTGATCGGATCGGAGGGCGCTAGAAACCCGTCCGAGCCGCCCTGATACATCAGCGGATCGGTCCAAAAGCTCGGCGGCAACTCAACGCCGCGGGCCTTGCGGACAAGCTCGACGTGATTGACGTAAGCCGACCCGTCCAGCCAGGCATAGGCGCGCGGCAAGGGCGAGGTCATCAGGGATGGATCGAAAGACATAAGTCCCGGCGCGGTCCCGGCATTCACCCGCGCGGCGAGGTCGGCCAGCCGCGGCGCGGTCTCGTCCCAGTTTTCCAGCGCGGCTTGCAAGGTCTCGGCGATCTCAGTAGCGGGAGTACATACCGTCAAATCATCGCGAATAACGATCAACGCACCATCACGGCCGTCGGATCTAAGAGAACCGAGTTTCACTCAGCCACCTCCGCCCGCACGCTCCAAGATCGCACATAGCCCTCATTCTCCACCCCGTCTGGCAGATCGCCGACTTCCAGCGCGTCCCTTGTATCCACCATGACCGCGTATTCGTCGGTTTCCGGCTTCGGCGCGCTCAGCATGTTCTTCAGGGCCTTGGGGTGCGGGCCGTGGGTGAAGCCGCAGGGGTGGAAGGTCATCATGCCGCGATCGATATTGTCGCGGCTGAAGAAGTCGCCTCGGTGATAGAACAGCACCTCGTCATAGTCGTCATTATTGTGGAAGAACGGCACCTTCAGCGCGCCCGGGTCCTGCTCGAACGGGCGCGGGCAGAAGGTGCAGACGACGAAGCGGTTCCCGAGGAACGTCGTATGGGCACTCGGCGGCAGATGATAGCGGTGGCTGGTCAGGGGGCGGAAATCCTCGACATTGATCCGCACGGGCATCAGATCACCGTGCCAGCCGACCGCGTCCAAGGGATTATACGGATAGGTGACGGTCGAGATCCGGTCGCGGCGCTTGATCCGGACCTTCCACTCCTCCTCCACCCCGTCGGGGGTCTGCTGTGCCTTGAACGCCTCGTCCATGGCGGGCGAGACCAGCATCGCCGGGTCGAAGAAGGCGTGATGGCCGACCAGCCCCTTGTCGGGGAGCCGGTAGCTGGAATTCGTCGCCTCGATCATCAGCACATCGGCGGGGCCGTCGAACTCGGCGCGCCACATGGTTCCGCGCGGCAGCATGACATAGTCGCCCATGCGGATATCGAGGCGCCCGAAATCGCAGAACAATTGCCCCACGCCGTCATGGATGAACAGCAACTCATCGCCGTCACCATTGCGCACCAGATGATCCATGGCGCCGCTGGTCCGCCAGATCCTCATCTTGCAATGAGCGTTGTGCAGCACCATCGCCGCGTCCCAGGGAGAGCCGGTGTCGCCGTCGACCTTGTTCAGATCGAACGCGCGCGGACGCAGCGGCCCTTCCCAGTCGCTCCACCCGGTGGGCGGGCGGCGGTGATGGAGTTGCGCCGAGGGGCCGAAGAAGCCCTCCTTGCTCATCTCGCGCTCATAGGTGCCCTCGGGCATGTCGGCATGAGCCTGGCGCGAGGCAATGCCCTCGACCTTGGAAATCCCGATATAGCTGGCCATGGCCCGTGCCCTCCGCTATTGGCGCGACGCGCAAATCCGAGACCATGCCAGGACGGAGCGTCAGCGATTCAGAACCGCCGACAGCGTGCCGCCGTTCCCGCCCGAGGGCAAGCCAACTTCACACCCTGGCCCAAAACCTCAAAAATCGGCGGCCCCCGGTCCCTCGCCACCGAAACGCGTCGCGAAAAACCCTATGATCGCCGCGACAATCGCGCCCTCGACGACAAACCAATAAGGCGATGTCATGCTTCCTCCGGGGCCCAGGACGACAGCGATCACATCCGTCATTTCCCGATGCGCGAAGAATGTCAGCACGAAATTCATCCAGGCACCGATAACCGGCGCGCGTACCCACCATGGCATCGGCAACATCAGCACCGGATGCCGCGTGAACACCCCGGCCAATCCAACGACCGCGCCAACGGTAACGTACCACAGCAGCACGCCCCATCGCAGTTGCCAACTAACGTCGGGATAAAGCGCCGGCAGGGAGAAAAATCCAATCAGCCCAACCACCAGGCCGATGGTCTTACCGATCGCGACGCGGGTTGCAAGAGAAGCACTACGAGACATGGCGACCTCCTATGCGGGGGCCATCAATATCCCGATTTCAACGCCACTACTCCTTGATCTGCATCAAGTCGCGAACCGGCTAAGGCGGCTATTCGCAAAGCTCGGGCCCCATGTCGGCGGAAACCGAAACCTCGTGCGGTTCGAAAGCCTCCGACTTACCGGTCTCGTTGCGCGGGGTTCCCACCCCGGTCATCGTTCGAGTTGACCCAGTCAAGTCTGATCACAAGGGAATTGCGCGCGGATTGGCCACCACTGAACCTAACCGATCGGGCTAGCCGATCTGGAACGCCGAGGCGTTCAACTCACTCGGCGCGACACCGATCAATTTGACGGAATTGCCGCCCCCAAGATCGATCACGGCGTTTCCGGTGGCATCGACGCCAACCCGGGCAAGCACGTCCTCGGCGGTTGCGATACCCGTGCCGTTGATATTCGCGCCGAGGCGCAGCTTGTCGCCTTCGGCCAGGCTGAAATCATAGACCGTATCAACCGCGCCGTTGGTCGAGAATACGAAGGAATCCGCGCCCGCGCCGCCAAATAGATGATCATTGGCCCGGTTACCGGCCAGGGAGTCGGCCCCTTCGCCGCCATAGAGCGTATCATCGCCCTGGCCGCCGAAAAGCGTATCGGAACCCTGCTGTCCATAGGCGGTCTCGGCCCCGTAATTGCCGTAGATCAAATCATCGCCGCCGCCACCGAGAACGGTTTCGACGCCATCAAGCTGAAGCATCCTACCGTCATCGGCGAGGGTGAGCGGGCCGGTGTTCTGACCGGCGAAGATCGTATCGTTGCCCTCCCCGCCCTCCAGCGAGTCCAGATCCTGATTGCCGTAGATGATGTCGTTGCCGTTCCCGCCGAAGACACTATCGCCGCCGGTGCCGCCACTCATCGCGTCATTGCCGTCCTCGCCGAACAACAGGTCGGCGCCGCCCGCGCTACCGACCGTGTCGTCACCACCGCCGCAATAGAGCGTATCGTCGTCAACGCCGAGCGAGATGAACTGCCGGGCATCATCACCCGCCACGAAATTCTGTCCGGCCCCGCCAACCACGGTCATCTCGCCAACCAGCGCGGCGAATTCGACATTGTCCAGATTGAGCTGACTGCCACTTGGCAGCCCGCGCCCGTCGATGACCAGGGCGCTTTGCTGGCTGCCGCCATTGGTCGCGCCGGAGATCACGATCGGCGTGCCGGGCGCGGCGTCGGCGCTGGGCGTGACCCAGCGGGTATCGAGGCTCACCCCCGCTCCGCGCGAGCCGGTGAACTGAGCCATGGTGTTCGACAACGCGTTGGCATTGGCCCCGCCGCCGAGCTGGTTGGACAGCGCGCCGGAAAGAAACGCCTGGGCCCCGGCGCCGGATTGCGCGGCCGAGGGTCCCGAAACCGTCATCGTCACCGTGGGCGGCAGGATCGCGTCCACCCGCCCGCCCGAGACCAGGGACGCGGCCCCATGCGCGCCGGAATTATTGGCGAAACTCTGTCCGAGATCAGCGCCGGGCACCTGCGGCGCGACCGCGGCCCCGCCGACACCAACCGTCGCGGCGACCGGATCGGCTATGGTCGGTCGAACAATCGGCGCGGGTAAGACTGGTCCCGCCGGCGCCGCGGTCGGTGTAACCGTGGGGGCCGGAGCCGCGGGTAATGGCGCCGCGGGGGATGGAGCCGAGCCTCCTCCACCACCGCCGCCACCACCGCCGCCTCCACCACCAGATGACGGAGGAGGAGGAGGAGGAGGAGGAGGAGGAGGAGGAGGAGGAGGAGGAGGCGGTGGTGGTGGCGGTGGTGGAGACGGAGGGGCGTCGACAAGCTGAATCGTCGTATTTCCGCCCGCGAAACTCGCACTGAAATTCGTCGGCGTGGGCGCGACGAGATTCTCGAACGCGAGAGTTCCCCCGCCGAGATTGATTGACGCGGCCGCGCTTTGCCCATTAAGGCTCGACAGGTCGTCGCCGATGACGACGAGACGATCGCCGCGCTCGAAGCCGACCACGGTATCGCCCGTGAGATCGGTGACCGATCCATTGAAGATATCGCCGCCGCCGCCGCCAACCAACCGGTCCGCGCCATTTCCACCGTTCAGGGAATCAGCACCGCCGCCGCCGCTCAAGGTGTCCGCCAAGACGCCACCGAGCAGGGTATCATCGCCGTCGCCGCCGATGATGGAGTTGGTGCCGAACATGCCCTCGAGGCGGTCATTACCCGCGCCACCGTCAAGCGTATCTCGGCCCGCCTGGCCACTCAGCGTGTCGTTACCGGCGCCGCCCAGAAGGCTATTGTTTCCGCCCCCGCCGATAAGCAGATTGTCGAGGTCGTTCCCGGTGCCCGAGATACCGGTTGCGTCACCCAGCACCAATTCCTCGACATTCGCGCCAAGGGTGTAGCTGGTTTCACTAATGACCCGATCAATCCCAGCGCCGACGGCCTCCGTTACCTGGTCACTGATGTCGGCAAGATAGACGTCGTTACCGGCACCGCCGGCCAGCGTGTCGACCCCCGCCCCGCCGGCGAGCGTATCGGCACCGTCACCGCCTTGAATATTGTCATCGCCCGTGTCGCCTCGGAGCGAATCCGCGCCGGCGCCGCCGTCCAGAAAATCGGCGCCGGCCCCACCGAAAAGGTGGTCGTTGCCCGCCCCGCCCACAAGCGTATCGGAACCAAGACCACCACTAAGTGAATTCGCGCCGTCATTGCCAATAAGCAAGTTATCCAGCACGTTCCCAATACCATTGATAGCGCTAGTGCCGGTCAGTTGAAGCTCTTCCAGATTCACACCCAGCGTGAACGAAGCGGACGCTAGAACGCGATCAATGCCCTCGCCGGCGACCTCGGTGATCGTATCGCTGGTATCCGCGACGAAGAAATCGTTTCCGGCGCCGCCAGCCAGCGTATCGGCCCCCGCCTCGCCGGCCAACGTGTCGGCTCCGGCGCCGCCCTGGATACTGTCATCGCCGACACCGCCGAGAATCGAATCCGCTCCCGCGCCGCCATCCAGGAAATCGGCGCCGGCCCCTCCCAGGAGGTGATCGCTACCTGCTTCACCAACAAGCGTATCGTTGCCGCCAGCGCCGCTGAACGTGTCGGCGCCAAGGCCACCGCTTAGTGAATTCGCGTTGTCATTGCCAATGAGCAGGTTGTTCAGCGCGTTTCCGACACCGTTGAACGCCCCCGAGCCGGTCAGTTGAAGCTCTTCGAGATTCGCGCCCAACGTGAACGAAGCCGATGCAAGGACGCGATCGGTGCCCTCGCCGGCGGCCTCGGTGATCGTATCGCTGGTATCCGTGATGAAGGTATCGTCGCCAACGCCGCCAAGTAACGTATCCGCGCCCACGCCACCGGTTAAAACATCGTCCCCGGCGCCGCCGAGGATCGAGTCATTGCCGGCGCCGCCGTCCAACGTATCGGTGCCCGCTCCGCCAACCAAGGTATCGCGACCGGCGTCCCCCAACAGACTGTCGTCGCCATCGTTGCCTTCAAGACTGTCATTACCGGCGCCGCCCCGCAGGGTGTCATTATCAAGAAGCCCTTGGAGGGTATCGTCACCACCAAGCCCCGAGATATCGTCTTTTCCCGCCCCACCAGTCAGGGAATCCGCTCCACTCGTCCCGCTCGCGATTGTCGGTGGTTCAATGATTTGGAGCGTTGTCGAACTCCCGTTAAAGGTCGCCGAGAATGACCCATTAGCCGAGGAAATTCCCGACAAGGTCAGCGTTCGCCCACCACCCGGATCAACCGCCGCGGATGCCGTCGCGCCATTCAGACTCGACAAATCCGCACCATCGATCCGAATTGAATCTCCCGTCGTGAAGTCGCTGATCGTGTCGCCGTCCAGATCACCGGTGCCGCCAACAAAGCTATCGTTGCCCGCGCCACCACTCAAAAAATCGATGCCGGAACCGCCGGACAAGACATCCGCTCCAGCGTCACCGAACAATCGGTCATTGCCGGAATCGCCCTTTAGATCATCTTCGGCGGGCGACGGTCATGGACCCGTTCGATCCAAGCCCCTGACAGGTCGGCAAGGGCGGCGAGGTTGTCGTCGGTGGCCAGGAACTCGGTCTCGAACCGTCCCATCTGACTGGCCGATGCCGCCTGCTTTG
>JADHLJ010000166.1 GCA_016780745.1 Alphaproteobacteria bacterium
GCTACGCGATTGACGTTCACGCGGCGCATCCAACCCGTTTCGCGCTTATCAAGCCGGTTGATCCGACCGACCCGGGCGTGGCGGAAACCATCGCCGACTGGGCGGCCCGCGACGGCACGGTCGGCATCCGGATCATGCTCACCCACGGCGACTCATCGCTCAGCCCCGACGATCCCGGCATCAATACCGTGCTCGCCGCGGCGGCGCGTCATTCCCTGCCGGTCAACCTGCTGTGCTGGGGCCTGCTGGACGAGGCCCGCCAGATGGCGGCGGCGCATCCGAACACGCAACTCGTGATCGATCACGTCGGCCTCAAACAACCCTTTGAGCCGCCGGCGCCGGACAATCCCTTCGGTGACCTGCCGGGTGTTCTCAAACTCGCCGAGCACGACAACATCGCGATTAAGATCAGCGGCGCCTGCACGCTTTCGCACGCGCCCTATCCTTATAACGACATCTGGGCGCCGCTCGGCGAGATCTTCAAGGCCTTTGGGATGGAGCGTTGCATCTGGGGCACGGACTGGACCCGGGCGATCCACCTTTTGACCTACGAGCAGGCGGTTGAACCGTTCCGACTGACCACTGAGTTGTCGGACGGCGAGCGCGCGACGCTCATGGGCGGTAGCTTGACCAAGGTCTATGGCTGGGCACCGGGTTAACGGTCAGAAATCGGTCGGCGCGCCGCCCTCTTCCTTGCGCTTGGCGACGAAAGCCTGGAGTTCCTCGTCGATCGCGGGATCGATCGGCGGGGCCTCGAACTCTTCCAATATCCGCTTCCAGATACCGTTGGCGCGCTCCGGCGTTTGGACCGCGCCGCGATCCTCCCAATTCTCGAAATTCGACCAATCCGACAGGAAGGGTTTGTAGAACGCGGTCTCGTACCGCTCCTGGGTATGCGCGGTGCCGAAGAAATGGCCGCCCGGCCCGACATCCTTGATCGCCTCGAAGGCGATCTCGCCCTCGTTGACGGCGGTTGGGCGCATATAGACGATCATCTGCTGCAGGGTTTCGCAATCCATGATGAACTTCTCGTAGGACGCGCAGAGCCCGCCTTCCAGCCATCCCGCGGCATGGTAAACCATGTTGACTTGCGCCGAGATCGCCGCCCATAGCGAGAACGCGCTCTCCCAGGCGGACTGGCTGTCCGGCGTGTTCGCGGCGCAAGCGTTCGACGCGCGCAGCGGCAAGCCGTAGAACCGCGCCATCTGGCCCGACATCTGGGTGGCCCGCATATATTCCGGCGTCCCGAAGGCCGGCGCGCCGGTGCGCATGTCGACATTCGAGGTGAAGGTGCCGATCGCGGTCGGACAGCCCGGCCGGATCAACTGAAGCAGCACGATCGCCGCCAGTCCCTCGGCCATGGATTGCGTCACCGCGCCGACCATTGTGACGGGCGCCATCGCGCCGGCCAGGGTGAAGGGCGTGACGACCGTCGGCTGGCCGCGCCGCGCCAGCCGCATCGCGCCGTCGAGCATCGGGTAGTCATGCTTCAAGGGCGAGGTCGAGTTGATATTGGAATACATCCGGGGCGCCGCGTCGAATTCCTCGTGGGTCAGGCCACAGGAGATGCGCACCATCTCCATGACATCCTCGACACGCTCCTTACCCAGGCAATAGGCATGCGCGACCTTGTCGGTCAGGGTCAGCTTGTCATAGAGGCAGTCCAGATGCCGGACCGAGGGATGAATATCGATCGGCTCAACCGGATAACCACCCGCAAAGTGGATGCAATTGAAATACTGGGTAAGCTTGATCAGGTCCTGGTAGCTCTCGCGGGTGCCGGTTCTACGTCCACGGTCCAGGTCGGAACAGTTGGGCGGGCTGGAGACATTACCGAAGACCATGCGGTCGCCGCCGATCTCAATCGCCCGGTCCGGGTTACGCGGCGTGATCGTATAGGTTCGGGGCACCCCCTTGAGGGTCTCCATCACCAGATCGCGCCCCATGCGCACATTCTCGCCATCGACGATGCAACCGGCCTTGGCCAGGATCTCGACGGCCTCGGGGTTGAGAAACTCAATGCCGATCTCTTCCAGGACCCGCATCGCGCCTTCATGGACCGCCTGAACACCCTCCTCGCTCAACGGCTCGGTGGGATTGTCGGTATTGATCGGCAGGCTCCAGGGAAGTTGCTCGATCACCTCGCCCTTGCCGCGGGTATTGCCGGCCCGACCGCCGCCGCGTCGACCGCGTGATCGTAATCTCGATTCCGTGCTCATGAAACTGAACCCTTCCCGATTGGCGACGTTCTGGCGACGCTAGACCTGAAATCCGCGCGCCTTGCGTCGATATCCGACAATTTGTGCGACGAATTTCCGGCGTGCCCTAATCCGGACCGATCGCGACCAATCAAAACTGGTTTTCCTACCAGTTGCTGACGTCCCGGTCCTCGCCGCTTCCGCCCTCGCGTTGATCGGCGCCGAGCGTGTGAATATCAAACGCGCCATGCTCACCCGGCGCGCGATAGTGATACGGTTTGCGCCAGGGGTCCAACGCCCCTTCGGCCTTTTTGAGATACGGGCCGTTCCAGCCGTCGACACCATCGGGCTGAACCAACAGCGCGGCCAAGCCCTGTTGGGTCGAGGGATAGCGTCCGACGTCTAGCTTGTAGAGATCCAACACGGTCTCCAGCCGTTCGATCTGTAGTTTCGCCGCCTTGGTCTTGGCCCCACCCAACAGGCCCATCAGTTGCGGGCCAGCCAAAGCCGCGAGCAATCCGAGGATCGTCAAAACCACCAGCAATTCCAGCAGAGTGAAGCCGCGCATCGTCGCCCGCCGATTGGCTCGCCGCCGAAGTATCCGAGATGGTGTCATGCGTCGCCGCGCTTTCCGTTCCGCTACGCCCACGCCACTGTAACGCGAGAGCCAAAAGCCACGCCAGAGGCGCGATCCGCCGAGGTCGTCGACGCTTCGATTCAACGAGGGGTCAGGTGCCTGGCATCGGGCGCGGCCTGGTGATCCATCGCGCGCAGGATCGTGGCGTTCATCATGTAAACCCCCATGACCGCGGTCAATTCCAACAGCCCCTTCTCGCCAAACCGAGCCCGCACCGCCGCGAAGGTCTCGTCGGCGACCCGAGGCGACTCCAACAGCTCGCGGCCAAACCGGATGATCAGCGCCTCGTCGTCGGTCAGTCCATCCAAGGGGCCATAAGTGTCGACGGCGTGGATGGCTTCCTCGCGGGTACCGGCGGCATGCCCCAGCTTGACATGCGCGTTCCAGATGAAGTCGGCGTTGGCCGCCCGCGCGGCGGTGCAAATCGTCAGCTCCGCCTCCGCCTGGGTCAGCGAGGTGTGATAGCGCAGATGCTCCACCAAGTCCGAAAGCCGCTCTCCCGCCTTGCCCGCGTAGGTCAGATAACTGCTGGGTGGTGGCATGCTGCCGCGGGTTTCCTTGACGTAACGCGCCGAGGCACGGGTCTCCTCGGAGAACCCCTCGGTATCGCTTGGGATCGGCAATCGCGCCATTGTCTCGCTCCTCATGGTTGGGTTCGTCGCGCGTCCTAGGGGCAATCAATGGATCACGGCGCGTTGACGATGATGCCGCGCTCGGTCAAGCCGCTGATCTCGTCGGTCGAGAACCCTGCTTCGGCGAGGATTTCGGCGCTGTGCTCGCCGATACGGGGTGGCTGGCGGATCAGCCCCGGCCGCTCCCGATCCGCGCCGAACTCGATCGGCAGGGCCGGAAGACCGGCATAGGTCCCGCCGTCGCCGCCGCCGAAGCGGGAGACGAAGACATCAACCAACCCCTTGGTCGCGAGCAGGTGCGGATCCTCGAACAGATCCGCCGGTTGCGCCACCGGCGCCCAGGACACATTGCACCGCTCACAACGCGCCTCGACCTCTTTTTGCGGCAGTTTGGCCAAGACTTCCTGGATCGCCGGGATCAACCAGTCGCGTTCATCCAGCCGGGTAACGTTGGTGACAAGCCGCGGGTCCTTGGCGAGTTCCTGAAGCCCGAATTCCTCGACGAAACGGTCCCATTGCTGGTCCGAGGTAACGCCGATGAACAGCTGACCCTCACCGGCGGTCTGGAAGACCTCGTAGATCGCCCAAGCGCCGCGCCGGGCCGGCATCGGGCGCATCTCGAGCCCCGTCGCCGCCATGCCCGCCATATGCGTGCTCATCAGGAAGACCGCGCTTTCGAACAGGGAGCTTGAGACCCGCTGGCCCTTGCCCGTGACATCACGCTCGCGCAACGCCGCCTGGACCGCGATCACCCCGAACATGGCGCCCATGATGTCGATCACCGACGCCCCGGCCCTGAGCGGCTGTCCCGGCGGGCCGGTCATCCAGGCAAGACCGGACTGGAACTGCACCACCTCGTCCAGGGCCGGGCGATGCTCGTACGGCCCGGCGAGATAGCCCTTGAGGGCGAGGAAGATCAGCCGGTCGTTCAGGGGCGCCAGATGCTCATACCCGCAATTGAGCTTTTCCATCGTGCCCGGGCCGAAATTCTCCAGCACGATATCCGCGTCGGGCACGAGACGATGCAGGACCGCCTGCCCCTCGGGACTTTTCAGATCAACGGCGAGGCTGCGCTTGTCGCGATTAAAGCCGGCAAAGAATCCCGCGCCAAAGCCGCCCAGCCGGCGTGTGCGATCCCCGTCGGGCGCCAATTCCACCTTGATGACATCGGCGCCAAGCTCGGCGAAGAGCAGCCCGGCGGTCGGGCCCATCACGGTGTGCGAGAATTCTAGAACCCGAAGGCCCGCCAGAGGCGTCGCCGTCATTAATGCGAAACCCCGCGGCGGAAGGCATCCAGACTGCCGGCATGTAGAAGCTCGCTCGGCAACTGGTGGCCCACGATCTCCTCGGCCATGCGCCCGACCTCGATCAGATTGTCGAGATCGACCCCGGTATCAATTCCCATTTCCTGGCAGAGCAACACCAATTCCTCGGTCGCGATATTGCCCGCCGCCTTGGGTTGGCCCGCGAAAGGACAGCCGCCGAGGCCGCCGACGGTGCTGTCGAATTGCGAGACTCCCATCTTCAGACCCGCATGCGCATTGGCCACCGCGAGGCCCCGGGTGTCGTGCAGATGCAGGGAAATCGTCATCTCGGGCCAACGCTCCCGCACGGTGCCGATAACCTGCTCGATCCGATGCGGGGCGGCCCAACCCATGGTATCGGCCAGCGAGAACAGAGTGATCTCGGCGCCGGTCTCCTCGGCGACCCGCATGCCGTCCTCCAGGGTGCGCACCACCGTCTCCGGCGCGATGTCGCCCTGATAGTTGCAGCCGAAGGCGGCCATCACCCCGATCCGGTTGACCTTGATCCCGGCTTCCAAGTGCTTTTCCGCCTGGCGCTTCATGGCCGCGAGATTCTCGGCATGGGTCCGGTTGAGGTTCTTCTTGGTGAAGCCCTCCGACGCGGTCAGCGAGATCGAGCCGGAAAGGGTGAGCTTGCCGTCGAAAGCGCGAGCCCGGTCCAGCCCGTTGCCGTTGAAATAGAGCCCGCTGTAATGCACGCCTTCCCGCGCCGTGAAGCCCTCGACCACCGCCTCGGCATCGGCCCAGCCCGGCACCAGCCGGGGATTGACGAAGGAGCAGGCCTGGATGTGCTTCAGCCCGGTATCGGAAAGCGCGTCGATCAGCTTGACCTTGTCCTCTGTCGAGATCGGCCCGGGCTCAATCTGAAACCCCTCGCGCGGGCCTTCCTCGTGAATGCTTACGCTGGATGGCAGATCGGACATGGTGGCGTCTCCCTTGGAAAAGTCGTGAGCTGGTTATCTGGAAATTAGCACCGGGAAGAAGCAACGTCATGCATGGCGCGGCAATCGCCACCAAGATCAGATGACGATTATCAGCGGGGCGCCGCCGCTCGCGCGAGGAAATCTAGCAAAGCGGCGTTGAACCGTTCCGGTGCCTCGATATTCGTCAGATGCGCGGCGTCCTCGATGATCTCCAACTCCGCGCCGGGTATCGCGCCGCGAATAACCCGCGCGTGGCTCGGCGGCGTGCCGGGATCGTGCTCTCCGACGATCACCAGGGTCGGCGCGGTGATCGTCCGGTTCGCCTCTCGGTGATCGAAGCCCTGGAACGCTCGGCAGCATCCGATGAACCCGGCGAGCGGGGTTGCGCGGATCATCGCGCGGACCTTCTCGACCTCATCCGGGAGGCGGATCATGCTCTCCGGCGTGAACCAGCGGGTGACCGACGACTCGACCAGACCCTCCACGCCCTCGGCCAGGCCGGTTTGAACCCGCGGCTCCCACACCTCCCCGGCGCCCATATAGGCCGAGGTATCGCAGAGAATCAGCGCGCGGACCCGGTCCGGATAACGGGTTCCCATCATCTGGCCGACCATGCCGCCCATGGATAGGCCACAGATATGCGCGCGCTCCCATCCGACCGCGTCCATCAGCCCGGCGAGATCATCGGCGAGCATCTCGATCGAGTACGGCCCGTCCGGCGCCTCGGAGCGGCCATGGCCGCGCGCGTCATAGCGGAGCACCCGGTAGCCGGCGCCGGTCAGCGCGTCGATCTGCGCGTCCCACATCTCCAGACGCGAGAACAGCGAGTTGGTAAAGACCAGCCGGACGCCGTCTTCCGGACCGTCGAAGCGGTAATGCAACTCTATACCGTTGGCGCGCGCCGTCGGCATGTCAGGAGGCCAGCATCATCTCGGCGCATTTCTCGCCAATCATGATCGACGGCGCGTTGGTATTGCCCGAGGTCAAGGTCGGCATGATCGAGGCATCGGCGACGCGCAAGCCCTCGATCCCATGCACCTTGAGAGTGTCATCCACCACGGCCATCGGATCACTGCCCATCTTGCAGGTGCCGACGGGATGATAGGTGGTCTCGGCGTTTTGGCGGGTCCACTCCAGGATCTCCGCGTCGCTTTCGATCGACGGGCCGGGAGTGATCTCGCCGGCGACGATATCGGCGAGCGGGCCGGTGGAGAACAGCTCTCGCGCCTTGCGCACCGCCGCGACGGTGCCGTCCTGGTCGTAACGCGTGCTCAGAAAGTTAAAGCGGATCGCGGGGGGCGCGGCCGGGTCGGCCGACTTGATGTGGATATCCCCAATGCTCTCGGAGCGTAGAACGCTGGCGATCGCCGTCACGCCCCGCTTTTTGGCCACTTTGAGAGCCCCATCGGGCGAGGCCTCGAACAGGAACGGGGTGATCGAGATCGTCGCATCAGGCGACTCGAGCCCCTCGCGGGTCTTGAAATACATGCGGATCGATCCCGCCGGCAGCGAGAAGAATCCCCTGCCGGTGAGCGCGTATTTGAGCGCCTGCATCCCCAGCCGCCAGCCTCTACCGTTATCGTTGTAGCTGGCGCCCGCCTCGGTGACCTCGAAGCGAATGCGCGGCGCGAAATGATCCCGCAGGTTCATGCCCACGCCCGGCAATTCATGGGCGACCTCGATCCCGAGATCGCGCAGCAGTTCAGGCTGACCGATCCCCGAGAGTTCCAGGAGTTTCGGGGAATTGATCGAACCGGTGGAGACCACGACTTCCCGGTTCGCCCGCGCCTCGCGGGTCTTGCCGCCGACCGCATAGCGGACACCGACACAGCGCTTGCCCTCCAGGACCAGGTTCTCGGCCATGGCGCCGGACTCGATGGTGAGGTTCGAACGTCCGCGCGCCGGGTCGAGATAGCAATAGGCGGTGCTCATCCGGCGACCCTTGTTGATGGTCGTCTGGGTGATGCCGATGCCTTCCTGATCACCGCCATTGTAATCGCGGGTGAAGGGAATACCGATGCTTCCGGCCGCCGAAATCATCCGTTCGTGCAGCGGGTCCAGATCGGCTTCGTGGTCGGTCACCCGGAGCAGGCCATCGCGACCACGAAACTCGTCATCGCCGCCGTCATAGTTTTCCATCTTGCGGAAAATCGGCAGTACGTCGCTGTAACTCCATCCCCGGTTACCAAGCTGCGCCCAGTGATCGTAGTCTTGCGGTTGGCCGCGCACGAAGACCATCCCATTGATCGAGCTTGAGCCACCCAGCATCTTGCCCCGGGGCACCGGAATGGCGCGCCCGGCGCTCCCCTCGTCCGGTTCCGAGGCGTAACACCAGTTGACCGCGGGCCGATCAATCAGCTTGGCCATGCCGATGGGAATCCGCGACCAGAGATAGTCGGACCCGTGGGTTCCGGCCTCCAGGCACAGCACCGTGTGCTTCCCGCTCGCGCTCAACCGGTTGGCAAGCACCGCGCCCGCCGACCCCGCGCCGACGACGATGTAATCATAGGTCGTGGCCATGGTCATTCTCCGTATAGCCGGCCCGTCACGCGGCCTTGGCTTTGTTTTCCACCGCAGCCAAAACCATCGCCGCGCATTTCTCGCCGATCATGATCGACGGCGCGTTGGTGTTGCCCGATGTCAGGGTCGGCATGATCGAGGCATCGGCGATGCGAAGGCCCGCGATCCCATGCACGCGCAGTTCATTGTCCACCACCGCCATCGGGTCCTGGCCCATCTTGCAGGTACCGATCGGGTGATAGGTGGTCTCGGCGGTGTTCCTCACCCATTCCAGCAGTTCGGCGTCGGTCTGCTTGTCGATGCCCGGCGCGATTTCCTCGCCCACCATCTCGGCGAGCGGAGGTGTACCCATCAACTCCCGACCCTTGCGCATGGCCGCCAGAAGGCCGTCGCGATCGTGCGGCGAAGACAGGAAGTTGAACCGGATCGCCGGCGCCTCGGCCGGATCAGCCGACTTGATATGGATGTCGCCGATGCTTTCCGAGCGCAGGACGTTGACATTCATGGTGATGCCCGCGCGCTTGGCGATGCGTCGTTCGCGGCCCACCATCTCATAGAGAAAAGGCAGCACCGAGATCGTCGCGTCGGGGGTTTCCAATCCCTCGCGGGTACGGAAATACATCCGGATCGGCACCGAGGTCGAGGCCAGGAAGCCGTTCTTGAAGAACGCGTATTTCATCGCCTCGCGGACCAGGCGCCAGCCCCGGGCATTGTCGTTGAAGGTCGCGTTCGGCGCGGTGATCGAAAACTTCACCCGGGGCGAGTAGTGATCACGCAGGTTCTCGCCGACCCCCGGCAGTTCATGCACGCACTCGATCCCGTGGCTGGCCAGCAATTCCGGCTGACCGATGCCGGAAAGCTCCAACAATTTGGGGGAGTTGATCGACCCGCCACTGACGATCACCTCGCGGTTGGCGCGGGCTTCATGCTTCTGGCCGGCGACGGAAAACCGCACACCGACACAGCGCTTCCCCTCCAGGATCAGCGTCTCGGTCATCGCCCCGGTCTGAATCTTGAGGTTCGGGCGGTTTCGCGCGGGATCGAGATAGCAATAGGCGGTGCTTTGCCGGCGGCCCTTGTTGATCGTGACCTGGGACATGCCGATCCCCTCCTGGGTCTCGGCGTTGTAATCGGCGTTGTATTTCAGGCCGATATTCCCGGCGGCCTCGATCATCTTGTCCAGCAGCGGGACCTGGCCGCGCTTGCTGTCGGTCACCTTGAGCGGCCCGTCGCGCCCACGAAACTCGTCCGAGCCGCCTTCATAGCTTTCCATCTTCTTGAACAGCGGCAGCACGTCCTGATAGCTCCAGCCGCGATTGCCGAGTTGGGCCCAGTGGTCATAATCCTGGGCCTGGCCGCGCACGAAAACCATGCCGTTGATCGAGCTCGACCCGCCGAGCATCCGCCCGCGCGGCACCTCGATGCGCCGCCCGCCACTGCCCTCGTCGGGCTCCGAGCTGTAGCACCAGTTCACGGCGGGATTGTCGATCAGCTTGGCGATCCCGACCGGCACCTTGGACCAGAAATAATCCGAGCCCTCGGTCCCCGCTTCCAGGCAGAGCACCTTGAACTCGCCGCTCTCGCTCAACCGGCTGGCGACGGCGGCACCGGCGGAACCCGCGCCGACGACGATATAGTCATAGGTCTCGGTGGTCATGGTCGGGGCATCTCCAAACAATCTTTCGGCCAGCATCGCGGCCCCCGCATAGTCCGCCACAAGCACCTGGGAAAACAAGGCCGGAGCCTTCCACAACCCCGATTGATTCAGCCAAGCCCGG
>JADHLJ010000167.1 GCA_016780745.1 Alphaproteobacteria bacterium
CCATGACGATCACTGTTGGCATGTACGAGGCGTCCTTGGCGCATATCGGCGATCGGTTGGACGCGCTGGGTCTGGATCTGCGGATTTTGCCCTTCGACAAGAACGGCGCCTTCCAGATCGACGGTGTCGCCACGCCGCCGGAGCAGGTCGATATCGACTATTTCTGGCTCAGCAGCCACATCAACGCCGGCGGCGCCACGGTGACGGCTTTCGACGTGGCGCTGGCCTGCAAGTCCATCGGTGTGTTGCAGACCTTCAACGCCGGGCTCGACAACCCCGTTTACAAGCAGATCTCCGACAAGGGCACGCGGATCTGCAACAGCAGCGCCCAGGGCGTGGCGATCGCCGAATACACCATGGCCCAGGTGTTGAGCGTGACCCATCCCGTCGCCCAACAGCGCGCCCAGCAGGAGGCGCGGGAATGGAAGATCACCCCGTTCCGCGAGCTCTCCCGCACCCATTGGCTTATCGTCGGATACGGCCCGATCGGCCAGGAGACCGCCAAGCGCGCAAAGGCTTTCGGCGCCGGGATCTCGGTGGTGCGCCGCTCGCCGGAGA
Source organism: Alphaproteobacteria bacterium (assembly GCA_016780745.1). Taxonomy (GTDB): domain Bacteria; phylum Pseudomonadota; class Alphaproteobacteria; order Thalassobaculales; family Thalassobaculaceae; genus JADHLJ01. The sequence continues at coordinate 559 of JADHLJ010000167.1, forward strand.
CCTCGGATATCGTCGACAAGGCCGGCACCATGGCCGACCTGCCCACTCTGCTTCCCGAGGCCGACATCATCGTGCTCGCCTGTCCGTTGAACGAGACGACCCGGGGCTTCGCCGATGCCGATTTCTTCGGCGCGGTGAAACCCGGCGCGATCCTGGTCAACATTGCCCGCGGCGGCCTGATCGACGACGCGGCGCTGATCGCCGCCTTGGACGACGGACGCGTGGAGACGGCGATCCTGGATGTCTTCCATACCGAGCCGCTGCCGACCGATGATCCCTTGTGGGCCCATCCGGGCGTGCGCCTGACCCCCCACACATCCTTCGCCGGCAATGGCAGCCAGGGTCGTTGGGACAATCTCTTCCTCGACAACATCACGCGTTTCGCCAAGGGCGAGGGGCTGGGCCAGGAAGTTAATCCGGCGGATCTCGCCTAACGCCCCATCTCACCCTGTCACGCGGACTGGAGCCACGCCATGCGTCTCGGCCTGTTCATGATGCCACTGCATCCGCCGTACCGCCCAGTCGCGGATTGCTATGATCGGGATATCGACCAACTGGTCGCCGCCGACCGCCTGGGTTTCGACGAGGCCTGGCTGGGCGAGCATTTCACCGAGAAATGGGAGAACGCCCCGGCCCCGGAACTTCTGATCGCCAAGGCGCTGGCATTGACCGAGAGGATCGTCTTCGGCACCGGCGTCACGCTTCTCGGCATGCATGAGCCGGCCTATCTGGCGCACCGTCTGGCGATGCTGGATCACCTTGCCCGGGGCCGCTTTCAATGGGGGATCGGGCTCGGCGGCATTCCCACGGACATGAAACTGATGGGACTGGACCCGGCCACCGCCCGCGGCCGGGCCGCCGAAGCGCTGGAGGTGATTCTGGCGCTTTGGGGTCACGAAGGCGGTCCTTTTGCTTATCAAGGCGAGCATTTCGATATCGAGGCTCCGGAACTCGACCCCGAAACCGAGCGCGGGCTGCATATGAAGCCGCTTCAGCGCCCGCATCCGCCGATCGCCGTCGCCGCCAGCACGCCGCAATCGAACTCCCTCAAGCTCGCCGGCGCGCGTGGTTGGAGCCCGATGTCGAGTGCCTTGTTGTCCAGCGCCCTGCTGCCGGGACATTGGGCGACCGTGGCCGAAGGCGCCGAGGCGGAGGGGGTGACCGCGGATCGGGCCCAGTGGCGGATCGCCCGGGACATCTTCGTCGGCCCGACACCGGCGATCGCCCGGGAACGCGCGCTCGCGGTGCTGGGCCGGAACTACACGGTCCACCAACTACCGAGCCGGCGCGACACCTGGCAGATGGGCGCGGCGAAACTCGATCCCGACATGCCGGACGAGGCGCTGGATGTCGACTATATGATGGAGAATGTCTGGATCGTCGGAGACCCCGTCGAAGTCGAGGACAAGATCCGCGCGCTCTACGAGACCGTCGGCGGTTTCGGCACGCTGTTGAGCGTGACGGCGGATTCCGACGACGCGTCCTGGGACCACGAGAGCCTGCGCCTCCTGGCCGAGAAGGTGGGGCCCAGGATCGAGGGCTTGCACTGATCCATGCGGCCGGATTCCAAGGTCCGGAACGCGCGCGCGATGCTACACTCCCGGCCATGAAGATCCTCGCCGCCTGCCACCGCCTGGACTGGACCGGCGCGCCGCTAATCCTGTTCCGGTTGCTGCGCGCGCTCTCGGCCCGACACCAGGTGACCTTGCTGGAGCCGCGCGACCCCAATGACGGCGGTCCGTTGCGGGCGCTATACGAGGAGGCTGGGATTCCGGTGGTCGAGAATGTTCGGCCCGGGGATTTTGACGTGCTGCTGGCCAATACCCTGATGACCAGCCAACTCGCCCGCCGCGCCGCGCGGGACTTGCCGGTGCTGTGGTGGATTCAGGAACCGATGAACGGCCTGCACGCGATCCGGCATGGGGCGGTGGATCTCGAGGCCTTCAAGGCGGTTGATCTGGTCTGCACCCCGACCACCTGGCAGCGGGACAGGCTCTACGCACCCTATCTCGGCGATACCGACAGCATCGTGGTTCCCTATGGCCGGCCCTCGGACGAGCCATCGGGGCGCCGCCCGCCGGAGATGGTGGATGATGGCTTCCATATCATCACGCTCGGGTATCTGAGCCGCCGCAAGGGGCAAGCCATCGCCATCGAAGCCCTCGGTCGGTTGGAGGGCCGGCATGTCCACCTGCATCTCCTCGGCTCCGAGACCACCGCGCCGGACGAGACGGAGACGATCCGCGCGCTGGCGGCGGGGGTGGAATCAGCGGATCATCACATTCATTTCCATGGCGCCCGCCCTCAGGCCGAGATCGTCGACTTTCTCGCCCATGGCGACGCCTTCGTGTTCCCGACCCTGGACGATCTTCTCAGCATCAGCATTCTGGAGGCGATGAGTCAGCGGATCTGTGTGATCGCATCCGATTTCGGCGCCATCCCGGAGCTTGTCGTCGATGGCGAGACAGGCTTGCTGTTCCCCAAGGCGGATGCCGGCGCGCTGGCCGCGAAGCTCGCGACGGTGATCGATGATCCGGCCTTGCGCCGACGCCTGGGCGAAGCCGGTTACCGGGCGGCGGCGGCGAAGCACGATTTCGACGATCACGTGACGGCCATGGAAGGCGGCTTGCGGCAAGCAATCGCCAGCCGCGCCGCCAGGGGAAGCTAAACGCGAGATCGGTTAATCCCGCGCCGCCGCCCGTTCGATGATCGTGTCGAAATCGACGCCCCGGGGCAGCGTGCCGTAGGCGCCGCTCCACCGCTCCCCCAACCGCGAGGCACAAAAGGCGTCGCTAACGGCGGAGGGCGCGTGCCGGACCAGCAAGGCGGCCTGCAGGGTCAAGGCCATCCTTTCGGTCACCTCGCGGGCGCGAAGCTCGAAATCACCGGGGTCGTCCAACGCATCCTTGAGCGCGTCGATGCTCCGGTCGAGCGCCGCGTTGCCGCCGCGCGCCGCCTCCAGTTCCCCGATGAACGCCGGGATCGCCGCCGGTTCGCGCGTCATCGCCCGCTGGACATCCAGGCACATGACATTTCCCGAGCCTTCCCAAATGCTGTTCAGTGGGGCTTCGCGGTACAGCCGCGGCATCATCGACTCCTCGACATAACCCGGCCCGCCCAGGCATTCGAGCGCCTCGCCCACATGCGCGGGCGCGCGCTTGCAGATCCAATATTTCGCGATTGCCGTGCCGATCCGGGCCAAGGCGGCGGCGGATGGGTCTTTCGGCGCCTCGTCGATGGCACGCCCCAGGCGCAAGGTAAAGGCAATCGCGGCCTCCGCCTCCAGGGCCAGATCCGCCAGAACGTTACGCATCAGAGGTTGGTCGATCAGTCGCTTCTGAAAGGCCGAGCGATGTGCCGTGTGATGCAGCGCCTGAACCAGGGCCTGACGCATAAGGCCGCTGGAACTGGAGGCGCAATAGAAGCGATTGTATTGAACCATATCGATGATGGTGCGAATGCCGCGGCCTTCCTCTCCGACCATCACACCCCATGTGTCTTGCAACTCGATCTCTGAGGAGGCGTTGGAGCGGTTGCCGAGCTTGTCCTTCAATCGCTGGATCATCAACGTGTTACGCTCTTCATCCGGAGTCCAGCGCGGCACCAGGAAACAGGACAAACCTCCCTCGCAATAAGCCAGGGTCAGGAACGCATCGCACATCGGCGCGGAGCAAAAGAACTTATGACCGGTCAAGCGATACTCCGCGCCGGGCCCGCTCGCCGCGCCGACCGCCACCGCCTTGGTCGAATTCGCCCGCACGTCGGAACCGCCCTGCTTTTCGGTCATGAACATGCCCATGGTCGCGCCGGTCTTCCGCGTGACCGGAATATCGCGTGGGTCATACTCGGTCGACAGCAACCGGGGTATCCAGGCCTCGGCGATGGTCGGCGTGGTGCGCAGGGAGGGAATAGCTGAATAGTTCATCGCCATCGGGCACATCAGCCCGCCCTCGACCTGGTTCATCATGTAGGTGAGCGCGGTATGCCCGACATGCGCGCCGGCGCGCTGGTGGGACCAGGCGAAGCTCGGCACCCGACGCTCGATCGCGTGCCCCAAGAGGTCATGATAGGCCGGGTGATAGTCGACCTGATTGATCCGCATGCCGTGGCGATCATAGGGTCGAAGCTCCGGATGATGCCGGTTTGCCTGCTCACCCTTATCGAAATTCTCCGTGGTGCCGGTACTGGAGCCAAAATCCGCGAGATGCTCCACGGCCCAACCCGCTCCCTCGCGGGCCACGCCCTCGCGCAGGGCCACGTCATCGGCCCAGAGATCCTGGTCGCCGATATAGGGCGGCATGTTGGTGACCTCATGGGTCGGCAGACTGGCAAGCGGCTTAAGGGGGTGCATGGGCAATTCACCAACCTTGGATATCCGTATGAACGGGTTATCAGTGTTCCCGACGCATGGTCCAAAAACAAGACTCAAGACCGCGAGGAATGGTGGTCCGTCACGATCCCGTCACTCATTTGGTTTAGTCATCGGCCTATCGATAATAGCGCCTGACCCATCCGGCGAGCCCCTCGGGCATCAGATACACCATGAGGATCAGGATCGCGCCGTAAGCCGCCGCCGGGAAGGCGACCTCGGCGGTGGCGTAGGCCGCGACATCGGGGAGAAACTCGATCATCAACCCGCCGAACAACGCCGTCCAGACCCCGCCGAGCCCGGCGACCACCGCGCCGGCGAGCAGGATCATCGCGAAGAACACGCCATAGGTATCCGGGGCCACGAAATCCGTCAGCAATCCCGTCAAGCCGCCCGCGATCCCGGCATAGAGAGCGCTGACTCCGAAGATCGTGGTCTTGTATATCGGCAGATTGATTCCAGCCGCGGCCGCCGCCTTGGGATGATCACGGATCGAGCGCAGGGCGCGTCCGCTGCGGCTGTCAATCAGGTTCCGCGCCATCGGCAGCAGGATCAGCAAGGCGACCAGGGTCACCAGATGCCACCACTGATCATCGCTGAGCGGCAGCTCGAAGGGCGGGCCGGGACGATCCAGATAGATGCCGCTCACCCCGCCGGTCCAATCCTCCAGATAACTGGAGCGCAGGAATTGCGGTGTCGCGATCGCCAAGGCCCAGGTCGCCAGCAACAAATGGATCGACCCCAACCGAAGCGCCGGCCAGCCGAACAGGAAACCAAGGGCAAAGCACACGACACCGCCGAGCGGCACCGCCAGATAGACGGAGATCCCGCCATCACCGCTCAACAGGGCGGTCGCATAGGCGCCGAGCGCGAAGAACGCCGAATGCCCGATCGACAGCTGACCGCTCTGGCCGATCAACAGATTCATCCCGACGATGGCGATGGTGAAAACGCCGGCCTGGGTGATCCGGTACAAGGTGTAATCGACCAGAAACACCGGCAACGCTAGCCACACGACCGCGACGAGCAGGATGACCCAACGGTCGGGGAGTCTGGCGGGCGCCGCTTGCCTTTCTTTCTGCTTCACGCTTTCCCTCGCTCCGAAATCCACCCGCGCCGATACGCCTCTCGGACGCGCGGGGACTGCATGACCGAGTCCGGGTGGCGATGCAAGTCGGCGCGATCATGTTTGTCGCGAGCAACAGGTAGGCGTTAGGCTCGTCCCGTGTTCGGGCCGCGGATTTGGTCCGGTAACCGGAGGTTCGACCATGGCCCGGCTCGCCGACGACGAAATTCTCACCCGCGACGTGCTGGAATGGCGCGGCCTGCATGTCTTTCATTACGCCATGTCGTCCTGCTCGCAGAAACTTCGCATCTATCTGGCGCTGAAGGGCCTGGATTGGACACCGCATCCGATCGACCTGTCGGCGCATGAGAGCTATGGCGCCTGGTTCCTGGGCATCAATCCGAGAGGCATGGTGCCGGCGGCGGTGATCGATGGCGCGGTGCATATCGAGAGCAACGACATCATGGAGACCTTGGAGCGCCAGTCCCCGAAACCCGTGCTCTGGCCGGAGCAACGCGCCGCCGAGATCCGCCAGGCCTTGGAGGCCGAGGATGCCCTGCATCATGACCTCAGAAGTTTGAGCTTTCGTTTCGTGCATGGCCGTGTCGGCACGACCAAGACGCCGGAGCTCCTGGCCGCCTATCGCGACCATGGCGGGGACGGCGCCAAACCAGACGAAGCCAAGGCGAGCGAGGTCGCGTTTTACGAGACGCTCGCGGCGGAAGGCTTGAACGATACTCGATGCCGAGAAGCCGCCTGGAGGTTTCACGCGGCGTTCGATGCCTTCGAGAAGAGCCTCGCCTCATCGCCCTATCTGATGGGCGACGCCGTGACCGTCGTCGATATCGCCTGGTTTGTTTACGCTCATCGCCTGGACTTGGCGGGCTATCCGTTCGATCGACTGCATCCCAGGCTCGCCGCCTGGTATCGCGGCCTGACCTCGGATTCCCGTTGGAGCCGCGAGGTTGATCCCGGCCCGGTGGTCTCGGAGCGCATCGCCAAAACCCGCGCCGAGCACGAGAAGACCGGCGCAACGCTCTCCGCCGTCGCGGGGTTTTAGCGCGGCGTGTCGACGTCGAGATCGAGACTTACCAGGTCCAAGCGCTTTTCAAGTCGCGGCGTTGAAGATCAAAGCTCAACACTGGTCGCCATAAGCCCCAGCTTTCGCTGGCGCGACGACCGCGGTGACAATTGGGGCGAGAGGGCAGGAAAGCCCGGCACGCGCCGGTCAAGAACTGGAGCCATCCGCCATCCCGTCGCCCCTGTGAAAACAGGGGCTCGTGGCAAAAGGACGGTACCGCGAAAACCAAAGTTCAACACTGGTCGCCATAAGCCCCAGCTTTCGCTGGCGCGACGACCGCGGTGACAATTGGGGCGAGAGGGCGGGAAAGCCCGGCACGCGCCGGTCACAAAAGTAATTCACGCGCCCCGCAACACGATTTGTATGGTCTCGAGGTCCAGCCTGACCGGCTCTCGATGTCCGGCGCCCGCGATGGGTAGCTCGCTCAGATGGGCCAGAATGTGGGTGATCCCGGTCTCGTCTCCGAAGGGCAGCGCGATGCGGCGGAACGCGATGAAATCCTTCTCGAACCGCTCCGGCGCGGCGAAGGTGACGGGCGACTTCTCGCGCATGACGGCTCGGTAGAATTCCAACGCCACCGCGACCCGGTCGTCGTCCCACTCTCCGACCCGCCTTCCGGTCATTTCGTAATGGGCACCGATCGAGGAGCGGGTGGAAAAAACCTCATAGATAAAGTCGAGATCATCGCCGTCCGGGACCGGGCGCAGCAGATGCAACCATCCGATCCATTCCCGGAGTTCCTCGGCCACGAAATCCGTGCGCCGCGGCATGCTCCGTCCCGCCCGCTTGGCCTCCCAAAAGGCCAGCAAACGCTTTTCCGGATCTGAAAATCCACTAGACAGACCGACCCACCAATCGTCACCGCCGCGCCATAAACCGATACAAGGCTATGCGGTTTACGGTGCCGGGTAAACGGGATTATGCGCGCCTTAGGCGGTGATCTCCGGCCAGGTGTTCTTGAACGGTCGCGCCATCGCGCGGGCCACCAGTTCCAAGTGGTCCTGACCGTAGAACATATCGCCATCGACGAAATAGGTCGGGGAGCCCGGAACATTGCGCGCGATCGCCTCGTCGGTATTCGCGGCGTATTCCCGGGCCGCCTCGGGCGATCCCGCGGCCTCGAGCCAGCGCGGGCCATCCATCTCGACGTCGCCGGCAATCCCGACCAGGACATCGCCATCCGCGAGATCCGCGCCCTCGCCCCAATGCGCCTCGAGCATCCGGTGCGCCAGCGCGTCGACGGTCTCGCCCGCCTGTTTGGCCGCGATCAACATGCGGTTCGCCAGATCCGGCGAGTGGTGATGGTTCGACGGCCGGCCCGGCATGATCACGCCGCGAAACTCCGCCCAACGCTCCATCTCGCGGCGAAAGAAGTAGTCCCGCTGTTTCACGGAGCGTTCGCGAAACGCCGTGCTACCGAAACTCGCCATGGCGCGGTTGAGGTCGATGGGCTTGTGAACGATCGTCCAGCCCGAGGCCTTGGCTATATCCATGAAATAGGCCGAGCCGAGATAGGCATAGGCGGAATGGGCGGAATAGAAATAGTCGACCTCGGCCATGGACCGTTCCTCCAGCAATCTCTGGGCGCCTCGAACACGCCGGACCCACACACTATGAACAATTCCGACGCCGCCGCCAAATCCGATCCCGAGTCTTTCCCCGCTCAAAGCGATAAGCCAACCATTCGCAACGATGCGGTCAGGGCCTATAATGACGGATGGCTTGCCTGGCGCGTCGTGCCACGGGAAGCGGCGCGACGGTTCCGGTTGGCGCCTTCGTCACCCCACCAGGAAGGAAACCCGACATGAAAATTGGCGTCTCTCTACCAGTCCGCGAGCTCGGCGACGATATCGGCGCCATCAAGGCCTTTGCCCAGGCGGCGGAAGAGCTTGGCCTCAATCACCTTCGGGTCCCGGAACAGATCATTCGCCCCGGCAGCGGCGCCCTGCACGAGCCGCTGACCATGATGACCCTCATCGCCGGCGCGACCTCCAAGATCGAGCTGGTTCCCTCGGTGCTGATCCTGCCGGCGCGCCAGACCGTGTTGGTGGCCAAACAAGCCGCCAGCCTCGACCGGCTGTCGGGCGGGCGGCTGCGGCTCGGCGTCGGGGTCGGCAAGGACCCGGCGGAGTATGAGGCCCTGGGCGCCGATTTCTCCAACCGGGGCGCCCGCTGCGAGGAACAGATGGCTTTGCTGAAGCGCCTCTGGACGGAGCCGGCGGTCACCTTCGAGGGCAAATGGCACAAGATATCCGCCGCCGGGATTAACCCGCTTCCAATTCAAACACCGATACCAATGTGGATCGGCGCCAGCGCCACCCCGACCCCGCGCATCCGCCGACGCATCGGCACGCTGGCCGATGGTTGGTTCGTGCTTGCCTCGCCCGAGGAGTATCCAGCGATCCGCGACGACATCCACCAGGCCGCCGAAGCCGCCGGGCGTGATCCCGCCGAGATCGGCGCCGAGGCCGGTGTCGCGGTCGTCGGCCCCCGCGAGCATGAATGGAAAAGCCGGGTCGCGGGTTGGCGCGAGAGCGGCCTCACCCATCTCTGTTTACGAACCCTCGGGGGCGGTTTGGCGCCGGACGAGCACATCGTCAGAATGCGCCAGGCCGTGGCGGAGCTGCCGTAGATCCGACGGCGTGACTCAGCGAAAAACAGCCGCACTCAGGTTATCGGGTAAACTCTCGACGTAGAATCCGGCTCGACGCGTCCAGATCGCCGCGGCCCGGGTAGTCCTTCTCGCGAACCCGTTCGGCCTCATCCAGCGTCTCTCGGGCAAATTCCCGGAGATCCGATTGCCAGGCACGTTGCGCGACGTGGATCAAAAGCTGAAATCGCGTTGCCTCGCTATCTCCGCCGCGAATCGGACTTG